>JAJXXG010000172.1 GCA_021781255.1 Acidobacteriota bacterium | reverse complement strand
AGATTGGGCGCATTGAGAGGACCGTGGGCCTGGACCTGGAAAGTGGTGGAACCGCTGGCCGTCAGATCGGGATCGATTGTCTCCGCGATTTTCAGGTTGATAGCTCCGGCCGCGGCGAGGTCGAGTTGCCGCGAACCATTGAGCGAGAGATCTCCGTACGCGCGCAGGTCAGAGTCCTCGCCCGTCACGTGCACCGGATCGAGATGAATGCGCCCGCTGGCGAACGTAGCATGCAGTCCGCCATCGCTCCGGAATTGCACGCCGGAAATAGTGAATGCCAGCTGACGCAATTGCGCTTCGCCCGCGAGAGCGTCGGGACGTGCAAGCGGGCCGCTTACCGATACTGTTCCCTCCAGGGCCGATGCTCCATCGAACGCGCCAACGCGCGCCATGCGCAGCGCCGTCCCGAGGTTAAAGCGCGAAAATGCAAGCTGGGCGCGCGTAAAATAGTCGCCTTGGAGCGCAGTCTGCCCATGCAAACGGAGCGACGCCTGATCCATTGTTGTGCTGGCGGTGTAGTTGAGAAGCGGTCCCGCAGAGTGCGCCGCGATCTGCAGAACCCCAAACCTCTGCCCGTTCAAAGCAGGGTCGGTAACCGTCGCGAGACCTTCCAGTTGCGGCTTGCTCAGCGTGCCTGAGCCGGTGAGCGCAAATGTCAGCTTGCCGGTTGCATCCAGACCGCCGCGGCGTACAACACCAAGCTGCGAGACGTCGATGTTCCTGGCTCGCGCGTCTATTACAAAACTCTTCGTCTTAAAGTTAAGGTTCCCCGATGTGGAAAGACTGCCGCCGGCCTCGCTCGCTGTGGCGGACCCGAGCTTGAGCACGGAGTCGGAAAAAGAGCCTTCCGCGTGAAGATTGGTCACCGGCTCGTTATAAATTGTCCCTCGCGCCATTGCGAGGGATCCTGAGATCGCCGGCCCGCTGAGCGGCCCATCGAGCTCAAAGCGAGCGCTCAGAGCTCCCGCGGCCGGAAGCCGTGAAAAACCCGCGCTTGCCAGGAACGGTTGCACCTCCGCGAGGTCAACTTCGGATGCATCGACATGCGCATGGAGCACGGCTGTGGTGTCGAATCTCGGATCACGGCCGGGCGCTGCGTCCAGCGTGCCTCCCAACGCGAATCGTGCGCCTCCGTGAACGAGTTCCGCATGTTTGATTGAAATCTGCGCCGGTGCATAGTTGCCTTCAGCCGAAACCGTATCGAAGTACAGCGTTTGTTGCGATGTCGAGCCGGCTGAATCCGGCAGCTCAACAGCAAGCTGCTTGGCCTGCAGGTCTCCGGCGATGTGTGGCCGTACAAGCGAGCCGGTCCACATTCCATGAAAATCACCCTGGCCCTCCAACGTCACCGGTAGAGCCGCAACGCCGGTTCTGCCGTACCGCTTCACGCCCAGGCCGCGCAGCGCCGTATCGAACTCCGCCAGGTTGTGAGAGTGGAAGTCAATCGCCATCTCCGACGGACTGACAACGGGATAGGCGCCGAGCTTACCATGTGCTTCGAGTTCGCTTGCAGGCAGGTGCAATTCGAGCTTGCGCACTTCTACAGTTCCGCTTTGATGCGTATAGGTGGCGTCAATCGTGCCGGTTGCCGGCGCCTCGCCGGAGGGGGATTGCCGGGAAGGACTCAGACCGAGCTGCGCACTCACCAAAACAGTTCGGCTATCGCCGTGCGACCATGCAGCCGATGCGGAGCCGTTCAATCGCGCGTCCAACCCCAAACGACGGAAGGCAGGCGGGGCAACGATGTCCAGTGCAGTATCCAAGGCCACATTCTCGAAGTCCGCTTGAACCTTGCCATTGACGGGAATGATCCAATCCGGCGCTCGCACCAGGATGTTACGTTGCCCAGCGGATGCAGCGGCTCGAATTGAAGCCAGTCGGTGCGCAGAGGGATCCGTCGGCAACCAGGGCGAGAGCGAAACCATCCCCTGAATGCGGCCACCGTCATGGGTCTGGATCTCAATCTCACTGATCAGCAACTGCCTCTCATCGGCGTGAACTCTCACCTGGCCGTCGATATTTCTGGCATCGATGCCAACCCCGTTGTAAGTTGCTCCTTGCAGAAATATGCCGCCGTCGATTTGGAACGCATGTCCTCCACCTGCGGCAGTCAGATCGACACGTGCGATACCCTGCGGCGCATCGGCATAACCGGTCATGGGTTCGATAAGTCCCAGATCCAGTTCGCCGAGAAGGCGCGCGTGCCATTTGGGATGCGTAAAGTCGCTGAGATCTCCGGAAATGTCCAGCGCATGCCTCTTGCCGCCGCGTCTTTCCGCAGTGACCCTCAGGGAGCGCAGATGAAGCTGTGTGCGTTCAAGATCGAGTGTCGCCTGCACCTGTCCATGGACCGCGAGGCTTTTATGCGGGATGGCGCGCGAAAGATCGAAGTCCGCAATGCCGACCTCAATACGATAAAAAGCGGGCTTGGTCCACGGCTGAGATACATAACGCATCGCAAGCGACGTATCGTCGGCGGTAAAGTCGAGCGGCATGTATCGATCTTGATAGTCGAAGCTTGCTGCACGGCAGTCGTAGTCGAGTTTGCCCCGCTCCACCGCGATTCGTCCGGCGTGTAAATTAAACAGTGTTTCGATGCCTGATTTCGACGAGCTTTGCCGCCGGCTTGGATGCGGTTGATTCGTTGAGCCGTCGGGATAAACAATGAAGTGCAGGCTGGGCCGGTCAATTTCCAGACTGCGCAGCCGAATCGTCGGACTGAAAAGATTGCGCAGACTAAGAACTACGCGCAGCCGCTCAATCCTGGCCAGAGGCGCATCCCCGGGATCTTCCAGTCCGTGAATTGTCACGCCGTCAGCCTCGGCTTCCAGGTGCAGCAGGCGCCAATGAAAAGACACGACCTCGACGTGTCCGCCAGTCATCTCTTCGATTGAGGCGATGAGCCGCTTGCGCGCCAGGTTTTCGAACGCGGCAGAACTGGCGATAAAGTAAAGGCCGGCTGTCGCCAGCGCAAGCAGGAACACCGAGCCCGCAACCGTGAGCGGAAGATGATGCAGAAGGAACCGGCGCACGCGGTCGCGCGGAGCCGGCGCCTTGGGGCGCTCCTGCTCGCCGTCAATCTTCTGCTCGTTCACTTGCGGCTTCCTTTCACGCTGTCTGGCCCAACTGCATCCTGCGGCGCCGGTGTGGCATCGGCGGCAAGCGCCGGATCGAGCAACTCCACATCACCTTGCTGGCGCAGGTTGTTCAGCCAGGCATCGAACATCACATTCACTTCCTGCTGCAACAGAATCTCTTGAATCCTTGGCGCCACCTGGCTCAATTGCGGAACCGCTTCGCCGACCGTGTACTGCGGCACCAGGGTGTCACGATAATAAGCTTCTACTTGTTTTTCGGAGATCTGAATACCCTGCCGGAACCGCTGCTCGATGAAGCGCAGGATTTCCAGCCGGTAACGGAGATATCTCTCTACACGCTGCTCGTTCAACCCGCGCGCCGCAAGAAATTTACTCCAACCTGCATCGGTGGCGCAGTTCTGCCGCACACAAACCGGCAGTTCCCGGCGGAGGTTCATGAGCCTGGCATCAACATCCTTCTGCGTGGGTTCGATCGCCGGTATATCCTCCTGGCGAATCTGCTGCTCGATCAGTGTCCGGCTGATCAGCTTTTCCAGTGCCTGCTGCCGCGTAAGCTCCTGCTGCGGCGCGTTATTCGGATCGAGAACTGAGAGGCGGATCTCGTCGTCGAGATCACTGGCCAATATGACGCGCCGGTTCACGACGGCCACAGCGTGGTCGAGGACCGTCCACGACGCGGTTTCCGGTTGTTGCCCTTGAACTTTTACCGCGATGGCCCAAAGCGCGAGCAGCAGCCATAACAGCGCGCTGCTGCACGGTGCCGGACGAAATGGAGCGAACGGCTTCATCAGAAAGCTTGCCCCAGACTGAAAAAGAAGTTGATGTGAGGCGCCTGGCCGAGATACGGGCCCGTCGCAAAACCAGGGATCGTGCTCGTGGATGTCGTGGGAATTGAATAGTTAATGTTCACAGGAAAGATCGGCGGATTCAGGTTATAACTCACATCAAACCTGATGGGACCTACCGGCGTGTGGTAACGCAGGCCCGCACCCAGCGCATGCGAAGAATTGTTGAAGCTGCATGGGCCTTGCTGACCGGTTGAAGTGAGGGGGCCGGTTCCCTTGGGGTCATAGCTACCCGCCGGATAGGCAACGGCAGGGTCGGTTATAACCGCGTCTCGGCATGCCAGGCTGTCCGGCTGGCGCACACGCAGGAGACTCTTCCACGCATCACCCGCATTCGTGAACACGTTCCCCATGTCATGGAAGAGCACGAAACTAACGGTGTTTCCAAACCAGGGCAGTGTGGGGGGCGGGAGCCGCAGTTCCGTGCTGTTGATCAGGGCTCCCGCGCCGCCAATCTGGTAGCCGGTCTCGGGATCGCGCGGTCCAGCGGCATTCTGGGCAAAACCGCGCAGCGAAGCCGGACCGCCGGCATAAAGCCGTTCCGGCAGTGGAATTAACCGGCTCGATCCATTACCGAAAGCCCGAATCTGCCCGTAGCGCGTATTGCGCGCAATGACAAAGCGATCCTTGTCGAAGCTGTAGTAGCTGGAGTTCGATGTGTCGATGCGATTGAACTCAGCTTGCGCACCAAAGATGCGATCGCTCAAAAACTCTTGAAAGCTAATATATGTCCCACGGTGCGCGTCCAGCGGCACATCGCGCGTATCGCGAATCCATGTAAATGCCGGACCTCCCACACGCGCTGCCGTAGAAAGCTCAGAGATCTCGCCCGGATACACCTGCAGGGTCGGTGCGGCCACCTTCACTCGCCGGAAGTCGATTTCATAGATGAAAGTATTGGCACGCGAGATCCAGGAGCCCGGGCGGTTAAAGTTTTCCGTCAACCGGAACGCGCCTTCAAGCCGTGACGCGACATACGTCGACACATCCTGACTATTGGCATAACCGCCCGAGAATGTGAGGCCGTAGTTTGGATTGCCTTCGATATGCGGCACCTGGTACTGAATTCCCAGGCTCTGCTCAAGCAGACCGTAGGTGCCACGAACCGACGCTGACTGGTCCCGTCCAAATAGTCCATTGCGGGTGATATCGGCCAGCACGCGTGGGCTCACCCCGGTTTTCCCGTTGGGATTGCATGCCACTCCCGCAGTGATTGCGCCCGAGCAATTGTTCTGCGGTTGCCCTGTCTGTGCTTCGAAGCCGAAACCGTAGGTCAGTGTCCAGCGCCGCGCTTCGATGGCCTGAATCAGCACGTTTTTCTGAGCCATCTCGCCATTGGGGTTGATGACGGCCGTATTCACCTCGTTAAAGAGTCCAAAATCATACAGATT
>JAJXXG010000474.1 GCA_021781255.1 Acidobacteriota bacterium | reverse complement strand
CGCGATTCTTTGTGCCGTCGTAGACGAAATCCCCGGCGAGTGACTCAATGTTGCCGTCGAAGATCAGTCCCACCAGTTCGCCGTCACGATTGACAACCGGAGAGCCTGAGTTTCCGCCGATGATATCCCCGGTCGAGACAAAGTCCAGCGGTGTTGAAAGGTTCAGTTTGCTGAGTCCTGCTTCTTGTTTGGGTGTAAGGTTGAACGGAAACTTGTTGCTGAAGCTTGCCGCTCGATCATACAGCCCGTAAAACGTGGTGAATGGAGGCGCCACGGTTCCGTTGTACGGATAGCCCTTGACGGTGCCGTAGCTCAGCCGCAGCGTGAAGGTCGCGTCTGGATAGGTGTTCTTGCCGTATACCAGAAAGCGCGCCTTCCCCAGCTTTTCGCCGGCCGGAGTCAGCACACTCGATATGGTGTCGCGAATGCGCTTGTTGGTCTCGCGCACGATGGGATCGACGCGCCGGGCGGCCTCAATCATCGGATCGTTCGACGCATTCACCGCGGCTTCTCCGCCTTCCAGCAAAGCTTTGCGCACGGCAGGATCCGCAAGCCGCGTGTTATCTACCAAGGCGTCTACTGCGCTTGCTGTGTCTTTCCCTTGCACGATGGCTTGCACATAGGAGTCATTTACACCAAGCTTCTCCTGTGCCAGCTTGAGGGAACTGGTCATGAAGAGCTTTTCGGTGGCAGGATAAATGGGCGCAGGCGAAAGCAACTGGAATCGCAACGATTCGAGTTGTGCGTCGTGATATCCGGCGAGCCGGTCGCCATCCGGCTTCTTGATCTCTGCAACATACTGCACGATCTGCAGTGCGATACCAAACAGCCTGCTGTCAGTACGGCGGAATATCTGCCCTTTTATCTCCGGCTTTACCTGCTCCTCCACGCGAGCAATGGTGTCCCATGTGCCGCCATACTCTTTCTGCCACTCGGGATTGGCTGCGATGCGCTTCTGGAAATCGGTTTCGTCGGCTTCCTTCTTGGCAAGGATGGCCTTGTCGGCCAGCGCCTCGGCGCGGCCCACATACACTTTCAGGCTGTTCTGCAGTCCAAAGATGGTGCTGCCTACCTGACGAGCCTGTTCGGGGCCTTGGGCGGCGAAGGCTTGTGCTGCCGCAATGCGGCGCTTGAGATAGTCAATGATCGCGGGCTCCACGACATCGCGTTCGAGCAGAAGCTCCGATACGGTGTCTTCCCGCGAAGTGGACCCGGGGTTGCCGGAGATAAAGATCAGTTCGTCTGGTTGAGCCCCCCTTGTGCTCCACTTCAGATAATTCGCAGTGTGCAGCGGCTTTCCATTCTCATAGACACGAAAGAGAGCCATATCCAGGTCATAGCGTGGATAGGTGAAGTTATCCGGGTCGCCTCCGAAGAATGCAGCTTGTTCTTCCGGAGCAAAGACGAGTCGCACATCGGTATAGGCCTTGTAGCGGTAAAGCCAGTACTCGCCGCCGTGGTAGAGCGAGATGACATCGGAGCGGAGGCTGGTCTTCTCCTTGCTTTCTTTTGTAATTGCGGCGATCGCGGCTTCCCGTGCCCGCAGAGCTTTTGCCTCATCGGCGATACCTTGCGCTGCGCCCTGGACGCGCGCCGTAACATTCTCCATCGACTCCAGTACATTCACTTCAAGATCGGGAGACTTCATCTCCTGGTCTTGCGTCGCGGCGTAGAATCCATCGCGCAGGTAGTCGTGTTCGGCGGTTGAGTTCTTCTGCAACTGTCCGCGGGCGACGTGATGGTTGGTCAGCAGCAGGCCGTCCGCACTGACAAAAGAGCCCGAGCCGCCGTCATTCAGGCGAACACTCGAAAGCCGCAGATGATCCAGCCATTCCTGGGTTGGATGAAAGTTATATTTCTCAGCTAACTGCTTCAGCGGCGGGTTGTCGAAGGTCCACATGCCCTCTTCAGCCCGGATGGCAGGCGCTGCGGCGCAGAGCAGCGCCGCTGGTAGAAGAACTGCATAGCGTAAGGTTCGAGTCAGCATCAGAGTCCTCACTAAAACTGCAGAGTTTATGGTTGTGGCATAACCAGCACTTCTACTCCGGAGGCTGCGTCCTTCTGGTGAAACACCTGCTCAGTTGCCTTCTGGAATTGCTCCGGAGTGGCATACGGAATGTCAGTAAATGTTTGCGGGTTGCGGTCTGTGAGCGGGAACCACGAGCTTTGTACCTGGACCATAATGCGATGGCCGCGACGGAATGTGTGGTAGAGGTCCGGCATGGTGAAATCGATCTCGGTCATCTTGCCGGGTACCAGGGGCTCAGGCTTCTGCCAACTGTTACGGAACTTGGCGCGGAATGGTTCGCCGCGCAGCAACTGCTGATAACCGCCCATGTGTAGCGGTGGGTCGTCCAGGATCCGCTTATTGCCGTGCTGCGTGTCTTCTCGGTCGGGATAGTCTTCCGGATAGACGTCAATCAATTTCACATCGAAATCCGAGTCTGTTCCGGAGCTGGCCACTTTGAGCTTGGGTGAAATCGGCCCCGCGATGGTTACGTCTTCCTGCAAGGGATCTGTTTCGTAGACGAGGACATCGGGACGATAGCTGGCGAAACGCTGGTCGTCGACCATGTACCGTTGCGGAACTGTGTCTGTGGTATAGCCCACGAAGGGTACGGGATGGTTGGGATCACTCACGTACTCATCCACGCTCTTCGTCTCGGCGGGCGGCGTAAAGCTGAGCTTGCCGCCTGGGTGGAAGTAGAGCATCTGCGGTTTGGCGCCCTTGGGTGGCCAGGCATCCAACTGGCGCCAGACGTTTGTCCCCGTCTCAAACACAACAGCTCTTGGCTGCGTCGCTCCTTTGCCCTTCAGATAATGCTCAAAGAATGGGAACTGGATGTTGGTGCGGAAATACTCAGCTGTTTTGGCACCGAACTGCACATCTCCCAGGTGACTTCCGTCGCTGCGAGCCCATCCGCCGTGTACCCAGGGCCCTTCCACCAGAGTGGCGGGCGTTTGAGGATTGAATTTACGGATGGCGTAAAAGGTGCGATACGGACCGCTCAGATCTTCGGCATCGTACCAGCCGCCGACGACGAGAACCGCGCAGTGCACGTTCTTCATGTGGCGGGACAAGTCGCGTGACTGCCAGTATTCGTCGTACGTGTCGTGCTTGAACTGGTCGTCGAACAGCCAGTTGGAGCCCTTCAGGTAAAGCTTGTCCAGATTGGCGATGTTGCCCGCGCCGAGATAAAACCTGTAACTGTCCGGCGTGCCAAAATCGAACGGAACGGTGGGCCTGGGAGTTATTGGCGTCTTCTGCGGATGAAAGTAAGGCGCATAGAAGCCGAATCCCGCCGAGAGCATGAAGGCGCCGCCATGGTAGCTGTCATCGCCCAGAAAAAGGTCAGTCATGGGCGCCTGCGGACTGGCTGCGACGAGCGCCGGGTGCGAATCGATGATGGACGCCGATGTGTAGAAGCCCGGGTACGATATGCCCCAGATACCAACCTTGCCGTTGTTGTTCGGCACGTGCTTCAGCAGGAAGTCGATCGTGTCATGCGTGTCAGATGCGTCGTCCACATCCTGCGGGGATTGCTTGTTATCAATGTGGGGGCGCATTTCCACAAAGCTGCCCTCGCTCATCCAGCGTCCGCGCACGTCCTGATAGACAAAGATGTAGCCGGACTTTTCAAACTCATCCGAGGGGCCAAGGCTCTTGGGATACTTGTCTTCGCCATACGGCGCCACGCTGTAGGGCGTGCGGTTCATGAGGAATGGATAGGGGCCCGACGCCGCATCCTTGGGCACGTAGACGGCCGTGAACAGGCGCTTTCCATCGCGCATGGGGATGCGGTACTCATACTTGGTGTAATGCGAGCGAACGTAATCTTCGGGAGGATTCTGAGAGGCGGATTGCTGAGCGAAAACACTGGCGGTGGTCGTGGAAAGGGCGAGTAGACCCAAGGAGAGGCAGAGTTTCAGCATCGGGTACGAGAGTCTCCTGAGCAACAAGAGTACTCCATGACGGCGCCCCGCGGTCAGTGATCTTACTCCCCGGGTAGTGCAAAAGGCGGAGAGCTGCGCCGATACGGATTCAGTATGGGCAATGGACCACGAGCCACGGGCTGCCGTCTTTGAGCAGATACCCGCTCTATTGCTTCTGCTCCTGAGCTTTTTCCGGCGTGGTCAGTGGGTGAGTAATGTCATCCAGGTAGTCTGGTGTGCCGTCTACGCGTTCCAGGGCAGGGAATCGCTCGCCATCGTGATAGTCGAGATCGGCATTGGAGACGAAGGCGTCCGCCTGTACGATCAAGTGAATGCTTTCCGTACTGGTCTTTGCATCCCGGATTGCTTTGCGCAGAGCATCGGCAGAATAGATTTGACCATTCACGGCGAGTATCTTTTCTCCGGGCGCCAGGCGAGCCTTGTCTGCCGGGCCATTCCAGCGTACATCGCGAATGACGCCGTCACTGGCCAGACGCAATCCAACGGAATACCAGCACTCCAATCCCTGGTGCCTGGGTCCGCCGGTGGACTGAAGCAGGCGCTCCGCTGCATTGGGAGTGTCCTTGTAGACCAGCTTGTAGCCGCCCTGTTCGATGCCTGCGAGATCGACATGGGGGTTGATGCGGTCCACGCGAACGTGCAGGAACGTCTCCCAGTCGTAGGGGACCACCTCATTCAAGTCCTGCACAAGCTCCTCAAAGGTGTAGGGAAGAATCAGCGGGCCGGTGTTGCCGCCTTTGCCCAGGAAGATCTTTTCAAAGTCATCGAGAGATTTCTTGTTCTTCGTCAGCTTGCGGATCAGCGTGTCGGCATCGAGCCACAGCATTTCGCCTTCAAAGTAGTAGTCCTGACCGCGTCTCCAGTTGGACCAAGCGGGGTTGCCGCCGCGCAGGATACTGGCGGCCACGGCTGTATCCTCCGTGGGCCTCCACAGACGGCCCGGCGTGTTATCCAACTCCGCGGCAGTGTTGGCGAGTATGTCCCGGTACTGCGCCTGCGACTTGAGGCCGGAGCGTGCGGCGAGAACGTTGCCGAGATACTCCGTCATCCCCTCATAGACCCACAACAGGGCGCCCTGCTGAGGAGTGGCGAAATCCGGCTGGTAGAGGCCAACAGGCCTGCGGTATTTGCCGTTCCAGGAGTGGGTGAACTCGTGCGACAGCAGGTCTGACTCCGGCAACTGATGCGCGTCGTCGGCAAAGCCCTTTTCGCCTACGCCATTGTCTGAGGACTGCCCATGTTCCAGTCCTTCGCCGCCGGCCACGTCCGACAGCGTGAGGAGAAAGTGGTACGCGTTGTAGTGATGCGAGCCATACAGCGCGTCCGCTTCGCGCACCAGATTGGCTACTTCTGCCAGAACAGCGGGGCGAAGGTTCGAGTC
>JAJXXG010000553.1 GCA_021781255.1 Acidobacteriota bacterium | reverse complement strand
CTGCAGTGGGCGCGTGGATCGGGCCCAGGCAGTTGCTGTTTGCATTGGTTATGACGGGCATAGTGGGCGGAATTATGGCCGTCACCTGGGCTGTGACCGGGGGGTTTCTCGGAGAGCTCTTTGCCGGTACAGGCAATATGGTCCTTGGCTGGGGGAAGCGCGGATTGCGCGGCAATCCGGAAATGACGCTGGATAACCCCAAGTCGCGCAAGATGCCGTATGCTCCAGCAATCGCAATTGGGACATTGATTTCGTTTTTTATGCACTGACGTAGTTACGACAAAGGCATTTTTGCAGTGAGACGCAACACGAACGCGGCTGAATTCGCGAAATCAAAGCGAATGGCTGGGAGCTTAAATCGGTAATGTCTACCCCATTGCACGAATCGGAAGTCACAAGCACAGGTGGTCTGTCGGTTGCCGTGATTGGTCCAAACGACCAGGACCGCAGAGGCGTGGCTCATGCTGTTTCCAGTTCTTCAAGCAGCTCAGTAAGGGAGTTCAGCGCTTACCCTGTTCGGGTTTCTGAAGTACAGCGGCTGCTCGAACAGAATTTCGACGTCATCATCATTGATCTCGACAGCGACCAGAAGGTTGCCCTCAACCTGGTGGAGCAGGTGGCCTCGCAGAGCGCGACAACCGTGATGGTTTACTCCGCGCAGACCGATCCGAGCACCCTGGTGCGCTGCATGCGCGCCGGAGCGCGCGAGTTCCTCTCTCAGCCGATCTCAACGAGCACCCTTTCCGAAGCGATCTCTCGCGCCGCGACCCGCAGGCCGACGGGGCAGGGTAGCAAGCATGACGGCGGCAAGGTACTCCTGTTCCTGGGCGGCAAAGGCGGCTCGGGCGTGACCACCGTGGCCTGCAATTTCGCCGTGGCCCTGGCCCAGGGATGCGGCAAGAACACGTTGATGATCGACCTTGACCTTCCGCTTGGCGATGCGGCGCTTACTCTGGGGATCACGCCTCAGTTCTCCGTCGTGGACGCGCTGCAGAACGCCAGCAGGATGGACTCCAACTTTTTGTCGAAGATTGTTGTCAAGCACTCGTCGGGACTGTCCATACTCGCGGCCCCCGGCAAGTTCCCGACTGTCGAGGTGAACAACGACGCCATCGAAAGGCTCGTCCAGACCGCCCGCGGCAACTTCGAGTACGTCGTGATTGATGCGGGATCGAGATTTGACCTGAGCAGAACATCGCTGCTGGAGCAGGCGGACATGGTCTACCTGGTGATGCAGGCGGGCATTCCGGAGCTGCGCAACTCGCATCGCGTTATATCTGAATATTTCAAGACCGGGGGCACCAATCTCGAGATCGTGCTCAACCGATTCATCCCCCGCTCCGGTGGCGTCGATGAAGAACATATTGCAAAGGCGCTGAACAAGCCGGTGCAGTGGAAGATTCCAAGCGATTATGTGGCGGTACGGCGGATGCAGAATGAAGCGACTCCCCTGACGCAGGAAGATTCGATGATCTCCAGGGCAATCCAGGAAATGGCTGGAGCTGCTTGCGGGGTCACCATCAAGTTGGAAAAGAAGAAGAAGGGATTCAGCCTTTTCGGCTGATTCCACGTTTTTTGAATTAAATCCACTGTATAGGAACGGTGCAACATGGAAAATCTAAATCTGGAAAGTTTTAAATCTGAAGTACACAGGACCCTGATCTCCAAGCTGGATCTCGAGAAGCTTTCGCGCGTCAACTCAAACCAGGCGCGCCAGGCGGTATCCAGCATTATTAGTGAAATCATCAGCGACCGCAGGGTGCCACTGAGCTTTGACGAGCAGGAGAAGATTCAAACCGACCTCCTGGATGAGGTCTTCGGTCTCGGCCCTCTGGAGCCGTTGCTCAAGGATCAGAAGATTTCCGACATTCTGGTCAATGACAAGGACCATGTCTTTATTGAGCGCGGCGGCGTTCTTTCGCGGGCGGATGCGACCTTCCGCGATGATCGCCACCTGCTGCAGATTATCGATCGCATCGTGTCCCGCGTAGGCCGTCGAGTTGACGAGTCCTCGCCGATGGTGGACGCGCGCCTGCCCGATGGTTCCCGCGTCAACGCGATTATTCCGCCGCTGGCGCTGGATGGCCCTTCCCTGTCCATCCGCCGCTTCGGCACCGGCCCGCTGGCTGCCAATCAGCTGGTGCAACTGAAGAGTATTTCCGCGGAGATGATGGAGTTGCTCTCTGCAGCTGTGCGCGCGCGCTTGAGCATTCTGATCTCCGGCGGAACGGGCGCCGGCAAAACCACATTCCTGAACATTCTGTCGCAGTACATCCCGCAGAATGAGCGCGTCATTACGATTGAAGACGCCGCCGAACTGCAACTGGCGCAGGAAAACATCGTGCGGCTGGAAACTCGCCCGCCCAACGTTGAGGGACAGGGAGCCATTCGCCAGCGGCAACTGCTGATCAACAGCCTTCGTATGCGCCCTGACCGCATCGTCATCGGTGAGGTCCGCGGCGAAGAAGCATTCGACATGCTCCAGGCAATGAACACCGGCCACGAAGGCTCAATGACCACGGTTCACGCAAACACCGCGCGCGATGCGCTGACGAGGCTTGAGTCGATGGTGGCCATGAGCAACCTGAACCTGCCGGAAAAGACGGTTCGTGCGCAGATTGCCTCCGCGCTCACCATCGTTGTGCAGTGCACGCGCCTCAGCGATGGAACACGCAAATGCGTCAGCATCCATGAGATTACGGGCATGGAAGAAAATATCATCTCGATGCAGGAGATATTTACCTTCCAGAAGAAAGGCATCGGGCCCAATGGCAAAGTGTTAGGCGTGTTCAAGCCCAGCGGCATCCGTCCCCGATTCCTCGATCAGCTCCGCACGTCGGGCATCTTCCTGCCGCCGAGCCTGTTTGAGAGAACAACGGAAGTGAACTGAGCAAGCAGGGGGTTAGTCGCGATGGTTCTGATTGTGGTTCTCGTCTTCCTGGGAGTGTTTGCGGTGGCCGCCTTGCTGATGGTGGCCACCGGGTCAGACTCTTCGCAGCAGGCCAAGCTCATGCTTGCCCGGCTCGATTCAGTTTTGGCCACCGAAAAGCCGGCGATGAGCGATCTTCTCGTGGATGTACGCAAGAACGAGTTGATGAGCTCAATCCCATGGATTGACCGTTATCTGCGGAAACTCGAGTTGACGCCGCGCCTGCGCCGTCTGCTTTATCAGGCCAACCTCAAGTGGACTGTGGGCGGTTTGGTCCTGATGTGTACGGCGGCTTTCATCTTCCCTGCCTACCTGATCTACTGGCGCACGGGAAACCTTGTGATTGCCTTTGCAATTGGCTTGATTGTGGGTTTCCTGCCCATCGCCTACGTTCTCCGAATGCGCACCAGGCGCATGTCGAAGTTCGAAGAGGGGCTGCCGGAGGCGCTGGATCTGATTGTCAGCGCGCTCCGCGTAGGGCATAGCTTGAACTCCGCTCTGGGCCTGGTAACGCGAGAATGTCCCGACCCGGTAGGTCCTGAATTTCGAGTTGCCTTCGATGAGCAGAATTATGGCCTGGAACTGAAGACAGCTCTGGAAAACATGGTCACCCGCATGCCGGTGCAGGATCTTCGCATTGTGGTCACGGCCATCATGATTCAGAAGGAAAGTGGCGGCAACCTTGCCGAGGTGCTCGAGAAGACCTCTCAGGTAATCCGGGAGCGTTTCCGTCTGAAGCGGCAGATTATGACCCACACGGCTCAGGGGCGGCTGACCGGAGCGATCTTAACCTTGCTGCCGGTTGTTCTGGGGTGCGCTTTGTATTTTTTGAACCCCAAGATGATGAGCCTGCTATGGACGCGGGAGTTGGGAATTAAGCTTCTCTATGCTGCAGGCGGAATGATTGTGGTGGGCGGATTGATTATCCGCAAAATCGTCAACATGGATGTTTGAAGAGGCGTCATGGGCTTTGCGATTGTTTCCTTTTGTGTCGTGTTTCTGCTGATTGCGAGCGGCGGTCTCCTGATTTTCTATCGCGAGACGGTTCAAGCGCGTATCTCGGCTGCAATTAACCCCCACCTTAAGCGGAGAAGCCTGAAGGCAAAGCTGCAGGATACGCGCGGGATTCTCGGCGATGTGGTCGAACAATTCGAGCGTGTGATTCCGCGAAGCGACGCGGAGGTCTCGGTCATCCAGAAGAGACTGATCCTGGCAGGGTTCCGCAAGGATACAGCTGTGAAGATTTTCTACGGGACAAAGGTTCTCGCCCCGCTTCTTCTTCTCGGCATTGCCGTGGTCACCGGACTGGCCAGACAAAGTCCGTTTTTCATCCTCATTGCCTGCCTGGGTCTTGGATTCCTGATTCCTGATTTCTGGCTTGGAAAGCTGATTTCCAAACGGCAAGCCAGTGTCCGGCGTGGTCTGCCGGACGTATTAGACATGCTGGTGATTTGCATCGAGGCGGGTCTCAGCCTGGACCAAGCGACCGCGCGTACCTCAGTCGAAATGCAGCAATCGCAGCCGGTTCTGAGCGATGAGCTCGGCGTTGTGGCGTTGGAGCAGAGGGCAGGCACACCTCGGAGCGACGCCTGGAAGCATCTGGCGGATAGGACAGGCGTGGACAATGTACGCAATCTCGTATCCATGCTGGTTCAGTCAGAACAATTTGGGACGAGTATTGCTAAGACCTTGCGAGTTCACTCCGATACTCTTAGAACCAAGCGTGTGCAGGAGATTGAGGAAAAGGCGGCGAAATTATCAGTCAAGCTTCTGTTTCCGCTTGCGCTGTTTATTTTCCCCTCCCTCTTTCTGGTTGTTCTTGGTCCGGCAGCAATCAGCATGTCGGAATCCTTTAAAACGCTGTTCAATCACTGAAAGAAGGGAGAGTCCAGATGGACACAACTACGATTGTCCGGGTTGTTGCCGGCGTTCTCTTTGTCATCGTGCTGGTCATTTTGATTCAGCGCCGTCGCACTCGGGTCAAGTAGCAAGAGCCGGATTGAAAGGCCAGCAGGCGCAACATCAGGTGTACGCCACAGGCGCAAGCATTTTTCACTTGTGAAATGGGAGATTTGGAAATGGACACAACTACGATTGTCCGGGTCGTTGCCGGCGTCCTCTTTGTCATCGTGCTGGTCATTTTGATCCAGCGCCGTCGCACTCGGGTCAAGTAACAGAGACTGAATAGCGGATTGGGCGGCGGCCGGGTGGCGAACCTTCCGGCAAGTCCGCCCAGCATCACCGTCCGTCGGGCAATCTCCCCGTTTGACGGAGGGGATTTGTATTCTCTTTTTTTTACCGTCAATACAAGAATAGTCTTTCAAAAAAATCGGTTTCCCATCTAGATACGGATATCTTTGTCGAATCCCATCTGGATGAAATTGCCGCATACGGCAAACCGCATAC
>JAJXXG010000089.1 GCA_021781255.1 Acidobacteriota bacterium | reverse complement strand
AACCACTCCGCCCGTGGTATCAAAAACAGTATTCCCATCGATTTGCCCATTGCTGGAATTCTCAACTACCACGCTATATTGTGGAGAGTTAAGAATTGTATTCTTTAGAAACATGAAATTGCTTGCGCCAGTGAATCGTGCAACAGAGAATGATGGGTTATTCCCTGCGTCCAACGTGCATCCTCTGATGATCGTCCCGGCCGATGTTATGGTAAACACGTTAGATGCCGTGCTTTTCAGGATAGCTCCCGGCAAACAGTCAATGGTTACATTGGCTGGAGAGATCGTAACGGAAGATGCAAAGTTGTATGTTCCCGCCGGGACGAGGATACTTGTGCTTGCGGCAAGAGAGTTGGCAATGCAGGACTGATCGAGAGTGCCTGGAGTGGTGCACTTCTGAGCCGCATTGACAACGGTATTTATGGAAGTGCCCGTCACCGGCCCAGTAGCCGTAACAGCAGGCAGGGTAGCAGCAGCGGCCTGTTGTGTTGTGAGTGCGATGCCGTCAAACAGCTTTGCCGGGCCGTCCGCCACCCACTTTTGCAGGCTTTCGTTGAAAGTGAATGCCTGCTCACTCCACGCCACGCCAACTCCGACGGAAGGCACTGATGTATACCCCGCGCCATTGGAGACCATCGACGCGCTGCCTGTCAGGTTGCCGCTTGCATCGGTGGTAATGTACGCAGCCGCCTGCGCGTACGGCGTTGTTGCGCCGCCCGTAAATTGCAGCCAGATCGGCGTGTTGGCCGGATACCCTGTTCCGCCCGAGCAGGACACGCTGCTTACGCCGCCGCTTCCAATTGTCGCCGTGCATGCAGCGCCCGAGCCGCTGCCCGCGCCATTGGTCGCAGGAGGCGGCACGAGGCCCAGTACATTATTGGGGCTGCTCACGGTGAACGGACCAGCGCCCTGTGGCGGCTGGATCAGGCGCACGCGAACCTTTGCGCCGGTCCAGCCATTCTGAAACGAGAAATCGGAATTGCCGATATTCGCCGGCAGCACGAGCTTCTGATAGACGGCTTTGGACGCGTCCACATTGTAGGGTGAGCTGGCGTTGGGAATCACGTACATGCCGTCTGATGTGGCGAGATTCTGTTGCGTTACGGAACCGAACAGCAGCGAGTTGCTGCCGGCGTTCAACATTCCGCTTCCTGACAAAGTCTCGGGCGGCGCAGCGTAGACAAAATTGCCCTTGAATGTCTGCGCCGTCAACTGGTTGTCCTGGCCGATGTAGGCGTAATGCGCGGGCGGCGTGCATCCGCTGGAGATTCCATAGCAGGGATCCACCTTCACTACGGATTGCTGAATGTCGACCGAGCCGGCGACAAGCGTGGGGGCTGAAGTTGTTTGATATTCAATCACCGAAATCGGGGAGCCAATGTTCGGCGGAATGGCATGATCGTCGGAGCCGCGCACGTTCACATCAGAGGCATACGCGACGACGAGATACTGCCCATTCGCGGCTCTGTAGCACAGTTCGCATTCCGCGTCGTTCAGTTGCAGGTGATTTCCCAGCAGGCTGAAGACGGTGCCATACGCGTTGTCCGCTTCAATGGACGAAGCGGTGACGCTGCCCGCCACGCTGGTGGAAATGACGGGTTCGCCCACCGTCTGGGTGCTGTAGATGTGCCTGATTTGAATGCGCGGATCGCCGCCTGCATTCGAGAGATAGAGTGTGGCGCCAGTCAGCCCGCTGCCGCCGGTGACGCGATCAATGGTGTATCCCCACACGGACTGGTTCGCATTGCCGATGCCGATGCCGCGAAAGCCGCCAAGGAACATCAGGCGGCTCATATCCCAGGCGAAGAAGTTGCTGCCGCTCCCGCTGGCGTTGAAATAGACGCTGACAGAATTGGTGAAGTTCGGCGGCTGGTAATTCGCATAGTCGAAGCTGAGATCGCTGACCTGAAATCCCCACGCGCCGCCCTGGGTAAAGTTGAGGATGGGCGTGTTGTCCGCCAACTGCACGAGCTTAACGCAGCCCATCGCCGAGCCGAGGATTCTGAATCCGGTAGGTACGGCGCTGCTGTTGTTCACCGTGAGCGCGCCTGAAATCAGATAAGTTCCGCACGGCACAAAGAACTGCTCGCCTCCATTTGCCCAGTTGATGGACTGCGACAGAATTGCCTGCATTGCGGCGTTCAGCGCTGTTGTGTCGTCGGCGCCGTAGTACGCCTGCGCGCCGGTCGTCACGTCTGTTGTGGCGGCCGTGGTGAGCGTGACATGCGTTGCGTCCACCACGGAGGCGATGGTCGTCTTGAGTCCAGCGCCTGGCAGCACTCGCGCTCCGTCCTGTGCCCATCCAGCGGAGATTGTGGGCGCGGCAGCATAGTCCATGCCGCCCACCCAGATGTGCATCGTGGGCACGCCGCTGCCGTCGGTGGTGATGTAGCCTTTGGCCGTCACGGCAGGGGCGGAGCCTGCGCTGGAGAATGTGACCGGGATGGTCGCGCTCACTGGCAGGCCGCTGTAGCCGGAGAACGAAACGCCTGTGACCACGCCGCTGGAGTTGATGGCGGCGGTCGCCGTGCCGAGTGTTCCGCCTTGCAGATACGCGGCTCCTGCGCCGGGAATGTTGATGGTCTTGCCTGCGTCCGCTGATGTGAACGAGCACGCATTGCAGGTCACTGTCGTAATGCCGCCCGCGGTTGCGGTGGTCACTGTGCCGGCACGGCCATTTCCCGCGGCACCGACGTCCTTCACGTTGTAGCGCT
The DNA here is from genome assembly GCA_021781255.1 of Acidobacteriota bacterium. Next base: position 2,623 of record JAJXXG010000089.1, on the reverse strand, counting down.
GCGAAGTGTCAGCATAGTGCTGCGTGGCGAATTGATTGCGTGCCTGCGCGCCGCCCGGCGGATCAGAGACAGCATAGCCGGGGCCCGTCAGTGTTCCGCCGGACAGGGGCAGCGCCAGCGCAAAGCTCGAATCGACGTAGTGCTTGTCTGCCGCCTGCAGCGCCTGGGTGGGATCGCCGCTGAGGTAGAGCGGGCTGTACAGCGTGCCGCCAGAGGGCGAGAGAGACGTCGATGCAGTTTGAATTGCCTGGTCCACATAGGCCTTGGTTACGGCCTGCAAGGCCTGGGCCGCGGGCATCACCTGCGCGCGCACCTGCGCGATGGTTGCCTGCGCCGCAGCGGGCACCACCCAATACTCCGTGCTTGTGGCGCCGTTGCTCATGTTATAGACGGCGGTGTAAAACAAGCCTGCGGGCGAGGAGCCCAGGTTGGGAACCAGATTCACGCTCACAAAGCCGTCCGTGCCGATGGTCGCGCTGGTGCGGCCCGCAGCAACGGCGTTGCCGCCCGCGGTGGTAAAGGCAGGCCAGCTCAGCAGCAGAGTTCCTGAGCCGGGCGCACCATTGGCCAGATACACCGTTCCCTGCACCGTGGTTGTGCTGATTGTCTGCGCGCAGGCCACCCAGGCCCATGCCAAACCGATCAGGAACATCCCTACCCATCTTCCGGCGCGAATCCACGTTGTTTTTGTGAGCTTCATGCGTGTATTTTCCTTTGCCTATTTGCCGACGAAGCCACGGCTCGCTCCCCGCGCGGGTTTCTGCGCCCGCGCGGAGAGAGAGCCATTACCGCCTTGCTGTCAGCTCATTGTTTCTGTTGGATGCTGTCGTGTCGCGCAGCCGGAAAGTTCCATCAACCTTCCGGTTCGCGGCTCCCGCCCGCTGTTTCCGCGTCCTGCTCGCTCATTTCCGCGAGCCACTCCGGCTCAGCCGCCCATTCGCCTGCCAGGCTGCGGATTTGCCGGGCGATCTCGCCTTTACCGAGCTTCTGATGATACTCGGCCAAATCGTACAGGAATTTGACGCTTTGTAGGTGGCCTTCCAGGGAGCTCCTGGCGAGCGCCCTGGCGATTTCAACACTGCTCTCTTCGAGCACCATGTCGGCCGCCACGCGCAAATCCTCTGCGCCGCTGTACTTGCTTTCCTGCGTCCGCGGCAGGTACATCGCCACGGGCTTCGGTTCCGATTCGTTCATCTGTCCGCCATTCCCGGACAGCCTTTCACGGTACGCCTTCTCTTCCGCTGAAAAAGAAAAAGGCGAATCCCCAGGGGATCCGCCCATGCGGATGCATCACATGCCTTCGCCCATACAGCGCCAATCCACGCTGCACTGGAGTCCGGATTGTGCTTTCAGCCTCTTCTCTGCGGCAGCGAATCCGCGGAAGGAGTCCGAAACGAGTTAGGAGAGACTGACACGCTCTCCCTTGTTCACGTCTTTTTCCTAATGAATGTTTCAAGAATAGCGAATGTCGCCGTAATTCCATGCAAACTACGGGGGTGATCATCTCGCTATTATTTTCAGCAACTTAGGCCGTGTGCTCCTGGGCGGCCCTGTTGACATTGAATGGGGTGCACCCCTGCGGTGAGACAGTTTGCCGCTTTGTGCGCGTCGAGAAGCGTGCGCACGTCCGCTGGCTGGTGGAATGCACTACCATAAGCGAGTGAGTTCGCCAGTTACACACGATCCAATCCTTCTAGTTCACGGCGGAGCCTGGGCCATTCCGCCGGATGCGGCCGTGGCGCACGAGGCCGGTGTGCAGAATGCCCTGGACGCCGGCTATGCGGTACTGTCCCGCGGCGGCTCCGCTGTGGATGCGGTCGAGGCAGCCGTCACAATCCTTGAAGACGATCCGACGTTTGATGCGGGCCGCGGCAGCTTTCTCACGTCCGACGGGCGCGTGCAGCTTGACGCGCTGCTGATGGATGGCGGCCGCATGAAGGCAGGCGGCGTGGCTTGCGTCGAGCGGCTGCGCAATCCCATCCAGGCGGCGCGGCTGGTGCTGGAAGAGAGCCCGCATGTCTATTTTGTCGGCACCGGCGCGGAGCAGTTTGCGCTGGCCCACGGCATGAGCCTCATCGACAATTCCGAACTGGTGCTGGAGCGCGAGCGCGAGCGGCTGGCCGCAGCGCAGGCACGGCAGGCGGCCGGACTTGCGGATGATACCTTCTCCGGCCACAAGGACGACAAAAGCCCTGAGACCGCGTACGCGCACGATGACAACTCTCACGACACCGTGGGCGCTGTTGCGCTGGACATGCGCGGCAATCTGGCGGCGGCGACCTCGACCGGCGGCACGCTGAACAAGACGCCGGGGCGCGTGGGCGACTCGTCGCTGATCGGCTGCGGCTGCTATGCGGACAACCTTGCGGCGGCGGTTTCGCTCACGGGCTGGGGTGAGCCGATTATGAAGCTGGTGCTTGGCAAGTGGGCCACGGACCGTGTGGCCGCGGGTACCTCACCGGAGCTGACCGCGCGCGAGGCCATTGCCTATCTCTACAATCGACTTGGCGGACACGGCGGAATTATCCTGCTGGGGCCGGATGGACGATTCGGTCTGGCGCACAACACGCCCGCGATGGCCTGGGGCATTGCAACGGCAAGCGGCTCCAGAACCGGTGAGGTA
>JAJXXG010000414.1 GCA_021781255.1 Acidobacteriota bacterium | reverse complement strand
AGGATACTCCATCCTTTCCGCGTCCACCTCGCGGAAAGGATGGACTGTCTTCCTTACTCCGCCACACCCGCCGTTGGCAGCCGCCTCACCCCTTGTTGTACCCTCGAATTGGCATGAAAATCCCGCACCTTTTCTCCGTTTCCGCCCTTGCTCTCGTCTTCGCCGCCTCGTCCTTCGCGCAGGACTCCACCAAGCCTGCCGACCAGATACCCGACGCGCCCCAGGCCACTGCCGCCGCAATGGTGCAACCCAACGGGCCAACCGTCATCATGGATACTTCCATGGGCCGCATCACCTGCCAGTTCTTCCAGAAACAGGCCCCCAACGCCGTCGCCAACTTCATCGCGCTCGCCCAGGGCACCAAAGACTGGACCGACCCCGTCACCCACAAGAAGCAGCACAACAAGCCCCTCTACGACGGCACCACCTTCCATCGTGTCATTCCCGAATTCATGATTCAGGGCGGTGACCCCGCCGGCACCGGCATGGGCGATCCCGGCTACACCTTCCCCGATGAGTTCGACCCCAACCTCAACTTCGACGTCCCAGGACGCCTCGCCATGGCCAACTCCGGCCCTGACACCAACGGCAGCCAGTTCTTCATCACCGAACAGGCCTACCCGTCGCTCGATCAGCACTACACCCTCTTCGGCCAGTGCGATCCGTCCAGCATCCTCGTCGTCCAGTCCATTGCACGCGTCGAGCGCGACTCGAACGACAAGCCCCTCACGCCTGTCTACCTCAACAAGGTCACCATCATCCCCGAGGGCCGGCCGCTGCCACCGCCTCCCCCACCACCAGCCGCACCCGCCGCAGCCCCTGCACCGCAGCAGTAGGCCGCCATCCTCTTCTCCGGTTCGCGTGTGCGCGCGCCGTCGGGAGTGGTGGAATTTCCGGTTTGGCGGTCATTCGCCCGAGAAGATCTTTTTGAATGCATCTACAAGGCGTAGAATCTGATCGATTCAATCGAGGCGTTACGGGGCACGCGAAAATGAACGGCTGCAGATGGGCTCGCACCCGCATACAACAGCATCTTTCAATCTATGCTGTCGGCGCATTGTTATTCGGTGTGACTGCTTGCTCCAGTCAGAAGGCCAATCCACGTTACGGACAACTTGTGGCGACAACCTTTTACGAGCACCCCTTCCAATTCAATTGCTCGCCGAGCCCGCCGCCGCAAAGTGCGCCTGCTTTTACAACAGGTTCCAGGCCTGCTCTCTACGCTCGCTCACGCAGCAATACTCTTGACCTGCCGCTTAGTGCGGTTCCTTCTTTGACGATCGCTGCGGAGTTGGGGAATCTAGTCGAAATCGCTGCGTTCCCCCAGGCTCGCTGGATCGTCCACTATTGCGCGACGGGAAAAGGCAATACGCCCGAGGAGGCTGATGCCAACTTGCAGAAAGTCTCGATGCAGCGCACCGGAAGTCTGCTCACTTTGAACAGCCCTGGTACGATCGGATACGGACGTCTTCTATTGGATGTACCCGCCGGAGCGCCACTGACCGTGCATAGCGACGATCCTCTTGAGATCCACGATTTATCGGGGCCGGTCCGCGTCTCGAGCTTGGGCCGTGCTGTCATCCTCAATACCACCGGACGCGTGGATGTTCTCGCCATGGCAGTTAATTTCGCTGGCTCACAGGGTTCCGTCTTTCTCAATGCATCCCAGGATATTAGCTTCATGATTACAGCGACAAGGTTCCAAGGCAGTTTGGGCGCCAATGCGCAACATCAGGTAAACGCGTACTTCCCACCCGGTTTTCAAACCCCGGTAGAGGTCTTTGTGATCCGCCCGAAGGATTTCGTTTGTCGCGCCGATTTCTGCTCCAAGATGAAGAAAGGCCGCCAAGACCTCCTGTACCGGTTCACCTATGGCAAGACTGAAGGTGCATCTGACGGAATCGGCATGAGATCCATGGACGCACAGGTCGTGCTTGACACGATTCAGTGAGGTCCGACTACTCATGGGCCGCGCCGGGGTGCGGCTTTTATCCGTCTCGTCGGCAATCCGGAAACTGCACTACCGCCGCACCATCCCCGCGCACAGCGCTCCGTTATACACTCATCGCAATGCACCTCACCACCCGCTCCGCTCTGCTTGTGCCGCTCTCGCTCATCCTCACGCTCTCTGCTTTTGCTTCGTCGGCTCCCTCACAAACCACACCCAAGGCTTCCTTAAAAATGTCCCAGCACCTTGCCCCCGAAGAAGTGCAGCGATCCGCCATCGTCATTGACACCCACGCCGACACGCCCCAGCGCGTCGTCGATGAGGGCTACGACCTCTCCGACCCGCTCAACGGCGGCAACTTCAACCTCGAATCCGCCCGCAAAGGCAACCTCGGCGCCGAGTTCTTCTCCATCTGGGTCGAGCCCGAGGCGAACAAGGGCCACTACACCCGCCGCAACCCCTGCGCCGCAGCAGTAGGCCGCCATCCTCTTCTCCGGTTCGCGTGTGCGCGCGCCGTCGGGAGTGGCGTAATTTCCAGTTTGGCGGTGATACATCCCCTTCCTCTATTGGAGCCGCATCTCGGTACTGGAAGCACTCTCTCCTTATGCAAGGAGTTTCACCTCTGGAGCGTAAAAGGTGGCGACATCGATGAGGTGGTTGAGGAGATGAGTTTGTAATGCAGAACCTTTTGGGTGTGCCCACCTGTGTCGCGCAATATGTGGTCCAGAACATGCGACTTAGAGTAGAGGCGCAAAATCCTGCCCGTGTACATCTCATCCGCATAGCCGTTCAGAGCGTTTGAACCTACGAGCTCCTCTGTCACCAAGTAGGCCAGATAGTGCTTCCGCGACAACTGAAACTTCCTGCATCCCAGAACCGACCCTATCGGGTGCGCTCCGTTCAGAAGATTCTCAAGCTCCGGCCGATCAGATACGACTACCGCCGCATCATTGACGACCGCTTCTTCTACGACAATCATCAGCGAGTTGAATACCCGTTTATTGGGTTCGGATATCTCGCGGAGGTCAACATACCTCGCAGAGTTCAGCTTGTCAGCGGCTTTTGATTCAAATAGCTCCGAAAGGTCTTCCTGCATGTCACTCCATGTCTTGTCGTGCTCATCATCTTCGAATGGCGGCTGACACGGAACCATGTTCAAAACGCGATTAATGCCTCAGGTGGTTACTCCAAAAGATCGCGCCGACCACTATTGCGAACCCAAGCGGAATACAGACGACGCTTAGAACGAACGGCCAAACGGAAGCACGACCCTCCTTGATGAGTTTCCAGTAGCGGAATTCCGGGTTCCCTCGCCGGATGTCGTATGCCATCTTGATTCCGTTCAGCGCGAAGTCCATGTAGACGTGAGCAGCGCCACCTGCACAAAACATGGCAAAGCCTGCTGCCATCCACAGCTTTGTTGGACCCAACATCATGCCTCCCATGTCGCCTCAATTGTATCGAGCACGGCCTGCACTTCGGCTTCTGAACGTACCGCGGCCAGTGTCCCGAAATGCCTGCAAATGTGCAGAAAAGATAGACCTAGAAGCCCATCAGCAGCGGAGCGCCTGAATGTCGCCTATCCGGAGACTGCACCACTGCCGCGCCATCCCCGCGCACAGCGCTCCGTTGTACACTCATCGCAATGCACCTCACCGCCCGCTCCGCTCTGTTGCTGCCGCTCTCGCTCATCCTCACGCTCTCTGCTTCCGCTTCGTCTGTCCCCGCACAATCCACACCCAAGGCTTCCCCAAAGATGACTCAGCACCTCACTCCCGAAGAAGTCCAGCGCTCCGCCATCGTCATTGACACCCACGCCGACACGCCCCAGCGCTTCGTCGATGAAGGCTACGACCTCTCCGACCCGCTCAACGGCGGCAACTTCAATCTTGACTCCGCCCGAAAGGGCAACCTCGGCGCCGAGTTCTTCTCCATCTGGGTCGAGCCCGAGGCGAACAAGGGCCACTACGCCCGCCGCACCCTCATCCTCATTGACTCCGTCCGGCAGCAGGTCGCCCGCCACCCCAATGCCATGCTCTTCGCTACCTCGCCCGCCGACATCGAACGCGCCCACCGCGAGCACAAACTCGCCGCGCTCATGGGCATCGAGGGCGGCCACTCCATTGAGGATTCCCTCGCACTCCTGCGCCAGTACTACGCGCTCGGCGTGCGCTACATGACCCTCACCTGGGCCAACTCCAACGGATGGGCCGACAGCTCCGGCGACATCGACGATCCCACTATCCCGCATACCAAAGAGGGCCTCAACGAATTCGGCAAAGATGTGGTCTACGAGATGAATCGCCTCGGCATGATGGTCGACATCTCTCACGTCTCCGACCGCACCTTCTACCGCACCCTCGTCATCACCCGCGCGCCCATCATCGCCTCGCACTCCGGCGCGCGCGCCCTCTGCGACTCGCCGCGCAACATGACCGACGACATGCTCCGCGCCATTGCCAACTCCGGCGGCCCGGACTCCAAAGGCGGCGTCGTCCAGGTCAACTTCTACTCCGCCTTCGTCTCCCAGTCCTATCGCAACGCGCTCAAAGCCGTTGAGCCCGAGGCCAACAAGGCCGTGCAGGCGCTCAAAGACAAGTACAAAGCAGAAGGAAAGGAAGCGCCGCAGGCCGAGATCGACAAGCTCCAGCGTCAATACGCAGACCGCATCCCACGCCCGCCGCTCTCCGACCTCATCGATCAGATCGACCACATCGCCAAAGTCGCCGGCATTGATCACGTCGGCCTCGGGTCCGACTTCGACGGCGTCAACGGACAGCTTCCGCAGGGCATCGACTCGCCCGCCGACCTGCCCAAAATCACCGCCGCCCTAATGGCGCGCGGCTACTCCGCCGAAGATTGCCGCAAGATCCTCGGCGGCAATCTGCTCCGCGTCTTTCGCGAAGTGGAGAAGGTCAGCAAACAGCTTCAGGCCGAGAACCGCCCGCGCATCACCAACAAGCAGCCCTTCGAGAAATAACCGCTCGCATCGTGACAGCGTCTACGCCGCGCTCCGCGCCTCGTAGACTTCCTTCGCGCGGTCCAGCGCCGCCTGGATATTCGGCATGATGTTCTCGCGGCCCATGTGATCCACAAAGCGCGCACCTTCCAGCAGCTTCGATGGCTGTTGCATCGCGCCACACAGAATCAGCGACCGTCCCGACGCCCGCAACTGCTTCGCAAATCTCTCGATCGCGTGAATCCCCGTCGCGTCGATCGCCGTCATGTTTCTCAGCCGCAGAATCACCACCGGCTGAAACTCTTCGATCTTCGCCGTCGCCTCGACCAGCTTCTCCGTCGTGCCCCAGAGAAACGGCCCGTGGATGCGCAGCAGCGTCACATAGGGCGGAATGATGCGCCCCTGCAGCACATGCGGCAGGCCGTCGCGGATATAGTCATCAT
>JAJXXG010000837.1 GCA_021781255.1 Acidobacteriota bacterium | reverse complement strand
CTCGCGCGTCTCAGGAAAGTGGACGATGTACTTTTCGTCATTCGACGGCCACGGCACATCACGCTCACCCCGGGCAAGCGGAGCGCCTACCGAGTGCAGGCACGGTACAACTCGCTTCTCGTCCTTATCGATCTCGGCATACACCGGAGCGCCGATCCGAGCCATGATGCGCATGTTCACAACCACGTAGGGCGAATCCGTCAGCTGCACCCCGATGCGCGCCATCGGCGAACCTACCGGGCCCATGCTGAAAGCCAGCACATACATCGTCCTGCCCTGCATCGCGCCATTGAAGAGTTCCTTCAGCTTCCTGCGCATCTCGAACGGATCGATCCAGTTGTTGGTCGGTCCCGCGTTATCCTTCGAAAGCGAGCAGATGAAGGTCCGGTCTTCAACCCGCGCCACGTCGCGCGCGTCGGACCGGGCATAGAAACAGCCCGGCCACTTTTCCTGGTTCAGCCGTACGAACGTTCCCGCGGCCACCAGCTCATGGCACAGCCGCTCATACTCCTGCTGGCTGCCGTCTACCCAGTGGATATTGGCGGGCTTGGTCAGTTCCGCCATCTTCTCCACCCAGCGAATCAGGTGCTTGTTCGTCGTCAAAGGCTTGGTCTTTTTGCTTGTTCCCTGGTTCATGCCGGTTCCTCATTCTTTACGAAATGGCTCTCCGTTGAACAACGCTTATCGAGCAAGGATACACATTCACCTACTGCCTGCCGGTGCGGAGTATTCTCCTGACAGGCATCCATCAACCAGTTTTTCTCGGGGCTTGTGACTTAGTTATACGTGAAAGCGAGCGCCGCTATCAAGACGGCGAGAGCCCGCCTGCCGGAATCGCTCCCACTCCGGGCCGGCATCTCTTCTGCGGAATCAGCCGCAACCGGCATTGCCGCGCTATCGCCATTCCTGAGCCGCCGCATCGGGAAGCCGCAGCACTCCATTCGACGCGACCCAGGCAGCGGCGACATGGCGTCAAATCGAAAACGGGCACAGTCGCCAGGAATTGCCCTAGCCGCATCGTCCTCCATCCGCGACAAAGCGCTGCACCGGCATCCTTCTCAGCCGCGGTCGATGGCGCGCCTGGGCGAGCGGGTCGTCTTCTTCACCGCGGCCTCTACCGCAGGCTGCACATGCTCCGGCGGCGGCTCAATGGTGCGGCGCGTCACCGGCGAGGAAAAAACCAGCATGGTCGTTGTGGCCACATACGGGGTCAGGCTGTCGACCACCCGTTCGAGAGCCTCTGAGGTCGGGACATGAACCTTCAGCAGGAATGTATCCTCGCCGGCAATACGATGACACTCGTGCACCTCCGGCATCTCGCGGGCGACAGCAATCACGCGCGGAATGAAATCGCCGATGACGCGCACGCGAATAAAGGCGCAGACCGGCAGGCCGATTTTGTGACGATCCACCTCGACGCGATAACCGGTAATGATGCCCGCCTCCTCCATGCGACGGGCACGCTCGATCACCGCCGGCGTCGAAAGGCCAACGCGGCGGCCAAGCTCGACAAACTGGATGCGCGCGTCCTGTTCAAGTTCCGTGAGGATGCGCCATCCGATCGAATCGAGAAGCTTCGAAATTTCTAAGGTTTCCGGCATCATTGTCCTTATTTATTTAGGCGAAAACAGGGAAATACCATACCCAGAGTATTGCCGGCGGCTCCGGCGCTCAAGTAGATTCTGGTTATCGTATGGACTCTCGAACTCAATTCGAGCAGGAATACGCCCGGGAGCGATATGTTTACGTGGATGCCTACGCAACCACGCCGCCCGTACCCGATGTCTTCAATGCCATGATGCCGTGGCTCTTCAATGGCTGCGGAAACGCCACATCCGGCCATACACGGGGACGCGCGGCGCGCGAAGCCGTGGAGTCGGCGCGCCGGCAGGCATCCGGCCCGATCGGCGCAAAAGCAGGCGAAGTGGTGTTTACCAGCGGCGGCGCCAAGGCCGATCATCTGGCCATCTTCGACGGCGTGCCGGGGGCAGATCTCCTGGCAGCCCTCGACGCCGAGGGGCTGGCGCTTTCCGGCGGGGCTGCCTGCCATGCAAGCAGTTGTTCGCCTTTCCACGTGCTGCGCGCCATGGGGCTGCCGCTCCAGAGGGCCGCCGCAAGCATACGCTTCAGTCTGAGCAAGATGACCACGGCGAACGCGGTGAAGTTCGCTATCTCCCAGGTCGCTGCAACGCTTCATCGCTTGCGCCGGCAACACGACAGCTTGCGATCGCGGCCACTGACGACGGTTTCCCAGCGCATATGAAAACCAGTCTCTTTGAGATCTTCAAAATTGGCATCGGCCCATCGAGCTCCCATACCGTGGGGCCGATGGTTGCGGCGCGGCAGTTCGCGGCGAACCTCACCGCCGCAGGCCGCATCGAAAGCGTAGACAGAGTCCGTGTGAATCTGTACGGATCGCTTGCGCTCACTGGAAAAGGGCACGGAACCGACCGCGCCGTAATCCTGGGCCTTTGCGGAGAAGCACCCGAAACCGTGGATCCGGAAGCCGCGGAAGATCTCCTGGCAAAGATTCTCGATCAGGGGCGACTCAAACTGCTGGGCGAATTTCCAATCGCCTTCTCCGCGTCCGAAGATATCCGCTTCCATCGCGATGAAAATCTGCCCTATCACCCCAACGGCATGACTTTTATCGCGATCAATGCGGACGGCGAGGTGATGCGCACGGAGAACTTCTATTCGATCGGCGGCGGATTTGTGGTCGGCGAGGAGGGACCGCTGAAAAGCGGTGCGAGCCCCGCTCTACCCTATCCTTTTCGAAACGCGGCAGAGTTGATGCAGATGTGCGCGGATCGTCACCTGCGCATCTGGGAGTTGATGCTTCACAACGAAAGTGCAATACGTCCTGAGGCAGAGGTCCGTTCCGGAATCGAGCGCATATGGAAGACCATGGAGTCCGTGATCGAGCGCGGCATGTCGGCAACAGGCACGCTTCCCGGAGGTCTCGGAGTGCATCGCCGCGCCGAGCCCATGGCCGCGCGGCTGCGGGCAAAACCCGCCGAAGATCCGCTGCTGGCGCTGGACTGGGTTTCGGTCTATGCCATTGCCACCAACGAGGAAAACGCAGCCGGCGGACGCATCGTCACTGCTCCCACCAACGGCGCCGCGGGCATTATTCCAGCCGTGGCCCGCTACTACGCGGATTTTTGCCCGGCGGCTGATGCCGACGGCATTCTGCGCTACTTCCTCACCGCCGCGGCCATCGGAATTTTGTACAAGGAGAATGCTTCAATCAGCGGCGCCGAAGTGGGCTGCCAGGGCGAGGTCGGCGTGGCGGCTTCCATGGCGGCCGGCGGGCTGGTTGCCGCGCTGGGCGGAAGCAATGCGGAAGTGGAGCACGCGGCCGAGATCGCCATGGAGCATCATCTCGGCATGACCTGCGACCCCATCGGCGGGCTGGTGCAGATTCCCTGCATTGAGCGCAACGCCATGGGCGCGGTCAAGGCCATCAGCGCCTGCCGAATGGCCATGAATGAATCCGGCGCGCACAAGGTCTCGCTCGACCAGATCGTCCAAACCATGTACCGCACGGGGCTCGACATGCAATCACGCTATAAGGAGACCTCCCTCGCCGGCCTGGCGCTGAATGTGATCGAGTGTTAAAGACAAAGCGGGCGGTCTTCACGATAACGTTGAAGAAGACCATCGACAAGCGTATCGCCGTTCCTCGCCGGCGGCCAGGCGAATTGCCGATTCATCGCCCGAAGACAGAGGAGTCTGTATGGCGCCGTCACGAGATTCTCTCCGCGAGATTGAAGTAATTGGCGTGCCCCTCGATCTGGGGCAGCGGCGCCGCGGTGTGGACATGGGCCCTTCAGCGCTGCGTGTAGCCGGACTGACAGAAAAACTGCAGTCGCTCGGATTGCCGGTAAGAGACCGCGGCAACGTTCATGTTCCCGGCGCAGAACTGACGGATCGCGGAGATCCCAGGGCTCGCTTTCTCGATCAGATTGCGCGGTGCGGCGAGGCCGTGGCGCAATGGGTTGACGAAGCCCTCGCGCGCAGTGCCACGCCCGTGGTGCTGGGCGGCGATCACTCACTGGCCGCGGGCAGCATCGCCGGCGTAGCCAGCCACTTTCGCGCCCGGGGCCAGGCAGTCGGCCTGATCTGGATTGACGCGCACACCGATATCAATACTCCGGAGACCACGCAATCCGGCAATGTCCACGGCATGCCGCTGGCCGCGCTGCTCGGGCTTGGGCCGGCGTCGCTTGGCAATCTGCGCGGCTGGTCGCCGAAGATTGACGCCCGCCAGGCCGTCCTGGTGGGCGCGCGTGACATTGACGACACCGAGAGGCAAAACGTGCGCCGCGCGGGATTGACCGTCTTTACCATGCGCGACATCGATGAGAAGGGCTTGCGCGCCGTGATGGAGAAGGCGATTGAGATTGCATCGCAGGCCACAGCCGGCTATTACGTATCGATGGATATGGATTGGGTGGACCCGGACGAGGCGCCCGGGGTGGGAACGCCGGTGCCGGGCGGTGCAACCTATCGTGAGGCCCATCTGGCCATGGAGATTGTCGCCGACCACGGCGGCATGCTGGGTCTGGACGTAGTCGAGGTAAACCCGATTCTCGACGAACATAACCGCACGGCCGAACTGGCCGTGCAACTGATCTGCTCTGCGTTTGGCAAAAAGATCCTGTAATGCCAGGCAGCGCCTGCGATTCCATGGGCCGGCCAGAGCGCCCATGCATTCCCGTGCCCCTCAAAATTTCTGGAACCTGCCGCCCGCGGCCTGCGTAATCCCTCTCGATAGGGTGGGTGACGCCATGTTTTGCAGCGGATGCGGTCATGAACTGGAGACAGGTCAACGAATCTGCTCGAAGTGCGGCTGGATAGCTCCGGCAGTAGTGCCTCCTGTGATTCCAGCGCCTGGCTTCGAGTACGAACTGGCACGCTACGCCGGAAAGGTTCGCGTGCTCGGCATCCTGTGGCTGGTCTGGGCAGGGCTGTCGGTTCTGTTTGGCTTCGCCGCGCTGAACTTTATGCACGCCTTCTTCTCCCGAGGCATTGGGCCCTGGGGAGGTGGTCACCCCATGTTCCCCTACTGGTTCGGCCCGGCGCTGGTGCATTTTGCCTGGCTCATGATCCTGCTGCGCGCGGTGGTGTCGGCCATTGCCGGATGGGGACTGATGGAACGTACGCAGTGGGGGCGCATTCTCGCCATCATCGCCGCGGTCGTCAATCTCCTCAAGGTGCCCTTCGGAACAGCGTTGGGCATTGCCACGCTGATCATCCTGCTGGGATACAGAAACTCCACGCTGTACGACAATTTGTGAGCAGCAACACCTCGCGCCGCCACACACAGGAAACCTTAACCGCCCCAAT
>JAJXXG010001112.1 GCA_021781255.1 Acidobacteriota bacterium | reverse complement strand
AGGTCGAAGTCAATGAGTTCCTGCCCCTCACCGGGCAGAATCTGCCGCTGTCCGGCCGGCTCAGCGCACAGATTGAAGCCGACGGCACAGTCCATGCCCTCGATGGCTCCGGCTGGGTACAGTTGGACGACGGCACAGTCTATGGCGAGCCCGTCTCGCGCATCCGCGCGCAGGGCAAAATTGCCGGGCAGGTGCTGCAACTGGCCTCGGTCACCATAGACAGCCAGGCCGGCAAGCTTTCCGCCTCCGGCAGCTACAACATAAATTCCCGCCAGTTCCAGATCAATGCGCAGGGCGCGGGCATTGACATGGCCCAGGTCCGCTACATCCGCCAGTTCGGCATGGCCGTTACCGGCAAACTCGCCTTCGCTGTCACCGGATCGGGAACCCCTGACGATCCGCGCGTGCAGGGCCGTGGCACGCTGAGCGGCGTCACCCTCCGCGGCGAGCAGTTGGGTAACGTCATCATCTCGGCGCACACCGCCGGCCACGCCCTCATCTACGACCTCAGCAGCCATTTTGAAACCGCCGCCATCGCCGCCCACGGCCAGACCACCATGAGCGCCGACTATCCCACCCAGGCCACGCTCAACTTTTCTCGCTTCGATATCGGCGCGCCCCTCAGAATGGCTCAGATCCCCGGCCTCACCGGAGAGTCCTCGCTCGCCGGCACCGTCACCGTGGACGGCCCGCTGGCCCGGCCCACTGAGTTGCGCGGCGAAGCCCGCCTCCAGGAGCTCGCCATGACCATCGCTGGCGTCCACCTGCACAGCGATGGGCCCGTCCACGCCACGCTCGCCAATGAGCGCATCAGCCTTGACCCTCTTCACATCATGGGCGAAGAGACCGACATCCGCGGACAAGGCAGCATCGATTTCAAGGCCCGGCGTCAGGTCGACATGGCCGCAAGCGGCTCCATCAATCTCCGGCTGATCGAGACGCTCGACCCCGACCTGACCGCCAGCGGCATAACCACCTTCCAGGTCCAGGCCCACGGCACCCTGCAGAATCCCGGCCTCACGGGTCGAATCGACTTTCAGAACGCCTCGCTCGCCCTTGAGGATCTGCCCAACAGCCTCAGCCAGTTGCACGGAACCCTGGTCTTCAACCAGAACCGTCTGGAAGTCAAGTCGCTCACCGCCATGACCGGCGGCGGCCAGCTCAGCGTTTCCGGCTACCTCGCCTATCAGCACGGCATCTTTGCCGATCTCACGGCCACCGGCAAGGGAGTCCGCATCCGCTATCCGCAAGGCGTCAGTTCGTTGGCCGACGCCACACTACAGTTGCAGGGAACCCAGAATAGCCTGCTTTTAAGCGGCAATGTGATGATTACGCGCTTCACCGTCAGTCCAGACCTGGACTTCGCCGCGCTGGCCACGCAGGCCGGCAAAGTGCAGCCCGTCACACCGCCCGATGCGCCATCCAATCACGTCCGCCTCGACGTACACATCCAGTCCTCGCCGCAGCTCAACTTCCAGAACGCCTACGCCAAGCTGGCCGGTGACGTGGACCTGCACCTGCGCGGAACCCTGGCCACGCCCTCGCTGCTGGGCCGCATCTCCATCACCGAGGGCAGCGCCACCATAGCCGGCACGCGATACGATCTCCAGCGCGGCGACATCACCTTCACCAATCCCGTGCGCATCGAGCCCTCCATTGACATCAACGCCACCGCCCGCGTGCAGGACTACGACATCACGCTGGGCCTCCACGGCCTGCCCAGCAACATGGCGGTCTCCTACCGCAGCGACCCTCCGCTCCCCGAGGGCGACGTCGTAGCCCTGCTCGCGCTCGGCCGCACCCAGGACCAGGAGCGCATCTACACACAGCAGCAGGAGCAGGTTGCCTCCAATCCCGCCACCGACGCACTCCTCGGCGGCGCGCTCAACGCCACCGTCAGCAGCCGCGTCCAAAAACTCTTCGGCGCCGGCTCCGTCAAGGTGGACCCCAACTACCTCGGCGTCCTCGGCAACTCCACCACCCGCATCACCGTCGAGGAGCAGCTCGGCCGCAACCTCACCCTCACCTACGCCACCGACGTCGATACCACCGCGCAGCAGTTGCTGCAGGCCGAAATCGCCATCAACCGCCACGTCTCCCTGCTCGTGGCCCGCGACGAATCCGGCGTCTTCTCCATGGTCATCAAAGCCATCCGTCGTTACCGCTGAAAGTGAAGTTTCAACAAGCTGGGCCTTTCGATGCCGCGAGCGAGCAACTCCTTCACGCCCACCGCAAGCGCTCCGCCGCGGCGACTTTAACAAAACTTTAACAATCAAATCGCGGCAAGTTTCATACGCTTGTCTAGCTATGCTCCATGAAACTCCGCTCACTGTTGACCGCAAGCAGGGCAAGACCAACAACACCTGCGTCTGGAGCCTCACCGGCCCCCTCATCCTGCGCAATCTCTTCGAGCTGCAATCGGAGCTGCGCCGTCACCAGCCGTCGCCCCTCACGGTTCTCGACCTCGCCGGCGTTCCCTACATCGATTCGGCCGGTCTCGGCCTGCTGATGAACCACTACGTGCACTGCCAGGGCAAAGGCGCGCGCATGGTTGTCGCAGCCGCAAACAGCCGCGTGCTCGACCTCTTCAAAATCACCAGAGTGGACGCCGTGCTTGCCCTCGCCGCCACCGCTGAAGATGCCGAACCCGATGCGTAACCTGATGCAAACACCGCACGGCGGCAACGCCCGATGCGCATGACGGTACCTGCCTCCCGCTCCCTCAATTAAACTGACCTGTGCAGCAGATGCGGGAGCAGGACGGAATGGGTTGGCTGGCTAAAACACGCACAACGCTCGAGATGATCAAGTGGGAGCACTCGATTTTCGCGCTCCCCTTCGCGCTGACGGCCACTCTTCTGGCGGCGCGCGGACTGCCCGCCTGGCGCACCCTGGGCTGGATCGTGGTGGCCATGGTCACCGCCCGCTCCTGCGCCATGGCCTTCAACCGCTGGGCCGATGCGGACCTCGACGCGGCCAATCCACGCACAAAAAGTCGCGCCATTCCCGCCGGCCTGCTTTCGCGCAATTTCGTGCTGGGCTTCACCGTGCTCATGGCCCTCGGGTTTGTACTGGCCGCCGCCGCGCTCAACCGCCTCACGCTCTACCTGTCGCCCGTCGTGCTGGTGGTGCTGCTCGGCTACAGCTACATGAAGCGCCTCACGCGCTGGTCGCATCTCGTCCTCGGTCTCGCGCTCGGCCTGGCCCCCTCCGCCGCATGGATCGCCGTGCGCGGCAGCCTCGACGCGCGCATCCTCGTGCTCACCGCAGCCGTCACCCTGTGGGTGGCAGGCTTTGACGTGCTCTACGCATGCCAGGATTACGACCACGACCGCGCTGTCGCTCTCCACAGCCTGCCCAAGGCAATCGGAATCCCTGCCGCCTTCTGGGTAGCGCGCCTCATGCATGCCGCCATGCTCGCGCTGCTTGCATGGCTTGCCATCCTGTTTTCCTTCGGCTGGGCAGGATGGCTCGGCATCGCAGCCGTGGGGCTGCTGCTGGCCTATGAGCACTCCCTGGTTTCCCCGCGCGACCTCGGCCGCCTCAACGCCGCCTTCTTCACCATGAATGGAGTCATTGCCACCGTATTTCTCGCATTCGTCGCAACCGACCTGTGGCTGCGAAGATGAAGATCCCGGCTCGGCGCCCCGGGATTCCCGCGCCAGGCTGTGCTATCTTGCCGGAGGACGGTCCCTCTCGGCCCACCGTTTCCCACTTCGTG
Organism: Acidobacteriota bacterium; assembly: GCA_021781255.1. Next base: position 1,638 of record JAJXXG010001112.1, on the reverse strand, counting down.
TCAACATTTGCACAGGAGAAAACAGCACCGGAATGAAAGTCGCCATCCAGGGAGAACCGGGCTCCTTCAGCCATGAAGCGGCCATCAAGCTGAACACCGACACGGTCATCGTTCCCTTTTCGCTGTCCGCCGAAGTCTTCGCCGCGCTCGTCAGGGAAAGCGTGGATGCCGCCGTCATTCCCATTGAAAACAGCCTCGCCGGCTCCGTCTCGGACCACTATGACCTGCTGCTCACACACGATGTAAGGGTCGAGCGGGAAACCCAGTTGCGCATCCGCCACAACCTCATCGCCCTGCCCGGCGTCCCCATCGACGACATCGATCGGGTCTTCTCGCATCCGGTCGCCCTTGCCCAGTGCAGGCGATTCCTCGCTGAACACCCCGCCATGAGGGCGCTCGCTTTCTATGACACCGCCGGCAGCGTCAAGCAGATCATGGAAGACCGCGACCATCACTCCGCCGCCATCGCCAGCCAGGCCGCCGCGCGCTACTACCACGCGCACATCCTTGAGGCCGACATCGAGGACAACCCGGAAAACTACACGCGCTTCTTCCTCGTCCGCCGCGCAACAGACGCCGTCACCAGCCACGAGGCAAACAAGATGAGCCTGGCGTTTTCTCTCGAGAATCGCCCCGGCTCGCTCGTCGCCGCGCTCTCAGCGCTGGCAGACCTCGGCACCAATCTCACAAAAATCGAGTCGCGCCCCGTCCACGGCAAACCCTGGGAATACATCTTTTATGTCGATTGCCAGATTCGCTCCGCCGAAGAAGGCGAGCGCGCAATCCATGCCCTCAGTCCGCACTGCGCCATGGTAAAGGAGCTGGGCCGGTACAAGGAAGAACGCGACTGATCCCGAACCGGGTACGGACCGGACCCTATTCACCACTCCGCAAAAAGCAAATGGGGAACAGGCTCTGGAGCCGTTCCCCATCGATATTGCCCGCATGCCCTGGCAGCCGTCTAGAAGTGATACGCCACGCCAATCGCCGGGTAAGAAATGTTGTACCACCGCTTCGTTTCCAGTTGCGTGTAGCCAAACGTCGGCACCTTGGTCACAAAACCACGATATTCCGCGCGGATATCAAAGCTGGGGCTGATTTCATAGGCGATTCCTGCCCCGTAAAGCCCGCCTATGCCGGTCTGCTGCTTCACATCCAGAGAAGTTGTGGTGGAGTTGCGGATGGGGAGGAAAATCAGTACGCCCGGGCCGCCCTCAACAAAAGGGTTGTACTTCTTGTAGGTAAAGCTGCGAACGTACGCAAATGAAATCTCCTGCGTCCGCGTGTTCACCAGGTAGTTGTTCGTGTTGCTGACCGTGTAGTGAATCTTGTTCTGGTACGTGATGCCGTAGTTGGCCTCAAGGGCGCTCGACGGCGTGAGCATGAACCGGTAGCTGAGCATTGCGCCAAAGCCGCGCTGCGCGGCCACCTGCACATCGGTAGATGAGGCCATGAACGGCTCAACAATGGCCGTTCCACTCACACTGATGTCCTGCCTGCTCTCCTGAGCGCGACCTGCAGCCACACTCACGGCCAGCAGAAATGCAATAAAGGCGATCTTCTTCATTCGGTCTAGAACCTCACGACTGCACAACCGTCCGGCTGGCAACCAGCTTGTCGATTCCGGTGCGCCGGTTC
>JAJXXG010000402.1 GCA_021781255.1 Acidobacteriota bacterium | reverse complement strand
GATCTCGGAGATGGGTATCAACCCGTGGGTGGCGATTGGGGTGAGTGCGGGGTTTGGAGGCATCACTGTCTTCCTTGTGCGGCTGGCGGTGCGCGCGCGGCGCATGAAGGCCAAACTGGGCGCGGATGCGCTGGTGGGCAGGGCAGCCTCGGCGATGGAGGCGCTTACGCCCGAAGGGCATGTGCTGGTGGAGGGAGAGATCTGGCGCGCCGTGGCGAGTGAGCCGGTGGCTGCCGGGACCCATTTGCGCGTGATGGGGCATGATGAATACCTGCTGCGGGTGGAACCGGGCGAGCCACGCACGCAGGAGCCGCCTGCATAGGATGGGTTCTGGAGTACAATCCCTGCTGAGTGAGGGAAGACCAATGTCTGATCTGCCGATTCCGATTCTGATTGTTCTCGCGATCGTGGTTCTCTACCTGATCAACTCGATCAAGATTTTGCGCGACTATGAGCGCGCGGTGATTTTCCGGCTGGGCCGGGCGCTGCCGACGCCCAAGGGACCGGGCATCATCCTGGTCTTCAGGCCGCTGGACCAGATGGTCCGCATCTCGCTGCGCCAGGATGTGCTGGAGGTTCCGCCGCAGGATGTGATTACGCGCGACAACGTCACGATCAAGGTGAATGCAGTGGTGACACTTTATGTCGTGGATCCGAACAACGCCGCGATCAAAGTGGCCAACTACGTCTACCAGACCTCGCAGTTTGCGCAGACAACACTGCGCTCGGTGCTGGGCGAGGTGGAGCTGGACGAGTTGCTGAGCCACCGCGACAAGCTCAACTTGCGCATCCAGACGATTATTGACCAGCGCACGGAGCCATTCGGAGTGAAAGTCATTTCAGTGGAAGTGAAGCAGGTGGACCTGCCCGAGCAGATGCTGCGCGCCATGGCCAAGCAGGCGGAGGCGGAGCGCGAAAAGCGGTCGAAGATCATTCACGCCGAGGGCGAATTCAACGCGGCGCAAAAGCTGGTGGACGCCGCGGCGCTGCTGGCTACGCAGCCCATTACGCTGCAACTGCGCTATCTGCAGACGCTGACGGAGATTGGCGTCGAGAAGAACACGACGATCATTTTCCCGCTTCCGGTGGAGCTGCTGGCGCTTTTGAACAAGGTTGGCGATGCGGCCAGGGCGCCTGCGGAAAAGCCATAAGACATTGCGGGAGAAAACAAACGCAGAGACACAGCGGGAGCACGCCGGCAAGCGGCCGCATGCACAGACCGGTGGCCGATTGAGAGAAGTGTGAACCCGAGGACGAAGTATGCAGCGAGGGATGGGCGGCGGAGAGTTTGAGCCGATGGAAGAGCGGCGCGACACTGAGGTAACTCTGGGCCCAGTTGCGCTTACGGCCATTGGATTGGGACTGGCGATGCTCTGCGGGCTTTGCTTTGGGCTGGGGTATGCCGCAGGACGCCGCGGTTCCGGCGCGGCTGCCGGGGCGAACGCGCAGCCTGTTGCTGGGCAACCCATGCCGGGGCAGGCGGTTGGAACGCTGTCAAAGCCAGCGGCAGCGGGTGCTGCGCCTGCCGCGAATCCGGCAGTTGAGAATATGGAGCAACTGACTCCGGATGAGGGCAGCAAGACCGGAAATGCTTTGACTTCCTACTCCCCGGGCGGCAGCACCCCGGCTGCGGACTCCGGCCAGCTCTTGGTGCGGCCCGCCCTGGCGCAACAGGGCGGCACGCCTCAGGCTCCGGCTGCGACGACTCCTCAGGTGCAGCAGGCAATGGCCCAGGCGGCGGTGATGGTGAGGGTTGCGGCACTCTCTCATGTAGAAGATGCGAGAGTGCTGGTGACTGCGCTGCACCAGCGCGGATATGCGGTGACAGCTCGCCGCGAGGCTACCGACAGCCTGATTCATGTGCAGATTGGTCCGTTTGCCAATCGCAAAGACGCCGATGCGATGTGCCAGAAGCTACTTGGCGACGGCTACAGCGCGGTGGTGGAGCCGTAGAGCGTCAGGTCCGCATCCACTCCGGCAACCCCGACGCGATTGCGCTGCGGACTGCTTTCATCAGATCTTCGCGGGAAGCAAAGTCGCCAGGGAAAACCGGCGGGTGAAAGACGATGTGTGCCGTGGCTGGCCGGATGCGCAGGCTGCCCTTGGCCATCATGGTTTCAGTGCCGTAAATGGAAACGGGGATGCATGGAGTGCCGGTTTCCATGGCCAGGTAGAACGGCCCTTTCTTGAATGGCAACATGCGTCCGTCGCGGGAACGCGTGCCTTCGACAAACGTGGTGATGTGCAGGCCCTTCTCGAGCACGCTGCGGGCGGAGCGCACACTCTCCATCGCGCTGTCTACGCGGCCATCGCGGTCGACGGGAATGAATTCGCCAAGTTTCAGGCCGAGGCCGAGCACGGGAATCTTCATGAGCGAGCGCTTGAGGAATGCGGACGTGCGGCCCGGGAGCTGCGGGAACAGAGCAGGCGGGTCAAGGTTGGAGACGTGATTGGCCATGAAGATGCACGCTGTGTTCGCAGGCACTCTCTCCGCGCCTGTAACCAGCACGCGGATGCCTCCCATCCAGAAGGCCGCGCGCACGATGCGCTGCGAGGCGTTGTAAAGCGGAGTCGCGCTGCCAGTGATCAATGCCCACGGAATGAATACGAGAGCCGCAGGAAGACTGAGCGCAACGATGGTGGCCAGCATGACGAGCGATACAATCATGAGATTTGCGGACTCTCCCTGTGAGTTTGCTTGAGGCGTGCGGGCAGCTTCTGGTAGATGCCGTCGAATCCGCCATTGGAAAGGATGGCGACCACGTCGCCGGGTTGAAGCTGGCTGGCGATGCTGTCGATGATTGACGCCACGTCAGGGCACAATTCTGCGGGCGTGCCAAGGCTGTTGAGGGCCTGCACGACATCCGCCGGGTGAAGCCGCTCGGCATCTGGAATGCGCTGCTGCTGATAGACGCCGGCGAGAATGACGCGGTCAGCCATACGCAGGCTCTCGACGAGGTCGGCCTCAAGCACCTTGCGGCGGAGAGTGTTTGAGCGCGGCTCCAGCACAGCCCAGAGGCGCGCCTGGGGATAGACAGCGCGCAGTGCGCGCAGCGTTTCGCGGATGGCCGTGGGGTGGTGCGCGAAGTCGTCAATGACCGTGATGCCGCCAATCTGCGCACGCACTTCCAGGCGGCGCTTCACGCTTTTGAAGCTGGCCAGCGCTGTCTGAATTGCTTCGCGGCTGATGCCTTGCGCATGAGCCAGCGCTGCCGCGGCGGTGGCGTTGAGCGCGTTATGTTCGCCGGCCAGGCGCATCTCGAGCGCTGCCCACAGTGCGTCGCCATGCCAGAGGTCCCAGCGGGTCACGCCGTCCTGATGACGCAGATTGCGGATTTGCCAGTGTGCGTCGGCGCTGAAACCGTAGCGCTCCACGCGGCAGAATGCGCGCGCCACACACTCGGTTACGTTGGCGCTGGCGTCGTAAGCCACAATCACGCCGCGACGCGGGACGAGATTCACGAGCCGCATGAAGGCCGTCTTGACGGCTTCGAGATCGGCGTAGATGTCAGCGTGATCGAACTCGACGTGCGTGAGGATCAGCGCGTCGGGAAAGTAGTGCAGGAATTTAGGGCCTTTGTCGAAGAAGGCTGTGTCGTACTCGTCGCCTTCGACGATGAAGGTGCGCGTGGGCCGGAGCTGAAAGCTCGAGCCAAAATTTTCCGCCACGCCGCCGATGAGGAAGGACGGCTCAAACACGGGATTTACGCGCGCGGCAACCTGGTAAATCCAGGCCAGCATGCTTGTGGTGGTGGTCTTGCCGTGGGTGCCGGCGACAACGAGCGACTCGCGGCCGGTGAGAAACTCTTCACGCAGAAGTGCTGCCATAGACGTGAATGGAATGCGTTCGTCGAGGATGCGCTCGACCTCGGGGTTGCCGCGCGAGAGCGCATTGCCGATGACGACCAGGTCCGGCGTGGGATCGAGGTTAACCTCGGCGTACGGTTCGAGCACGGGAATGCCGAGCGAACGAAGCAGATCGCTCATGGGCGGATAGGCAGCCTTGTCTGAGCCTGTGATGCGGTGACCCTGCAACTGAAGGAGTCCGGCGAGCGAGGCCATGGCTGTGCCGCAGATGCCGCTCAAATGAATGTGGCGTGGCGTTGGAGTCATCGCGTCACCGCCGGTTCCAGCAAGTGCAATTGCGCCTCTTCGGCAGCATGAAGCTCTGCATTCACGCCGAAGGTCAACGTGACGTTGTGATGCGAGACGTGACCGCTGCGAAGGCCAATAGCGATGGGGATTTCAACGTCTTTGAATGCGTGTACGAGGACATCTTCCAGCAGGTTCGGCGGCGCGCCGGGCGGAACGCAATCGAGCATTTCGCCAAAGACGATGCCGCGCACGCCATTGAGTTTGCCTGCATGGCGCAATTGCCACAGCATGCGATCAATCTGGTAAGGCTTGGCGCCGGTGTCTTCAAGGAACAGCAGCTTGCCTTCAGTGTGTGGTTCCCACGGCGTGCCCAGCAGCGAAACGAGAATGCTGAGGCACCCGCCGTAGAGAGTGCCTTGTGCCGTGCCGGGCTTCAGCGTGCGCAGACCCTCGGCCGTGCCTAAGCTGTATGGCTCGCCGGCAAGCGCTGCTTGAAAGCTGGCCAGATGCACGCCGTCGTCAAGGGGAAAATCCGCCGCGACCATGGGGCCGTGAAATGCCGGCAAGCCGAGCTTGTCGAGCAAGTGTAATTGGATGCCGGTTAAGTCGCTGTAGGCGAAGAATGGCTTGGGGTGCTTCTGGAGGAGTGCGAGATCAACGCCTTCGAGCAGATAATTTGACCCGTAGCCGCCGCGCACGCAGGCTACGATTTCGGTGTCAGGCGCAGCGAAGGCTGCGTGAAAATCCGCAAGACGCTGTTCGGGAGAGCCTGCGAAAAACAGCGGGCCGCGATGCTGCGTGTGCTTGCCGAGGTGTGGCGTGTAGCCGAGCGTACGCAGATGTTCCATGCCGCGCTCCACGCGCTCGGGAGCAGCGTATGAAGCGGGCGAGATGACGCTGATGCCTGAACCCGGCACTGCGGCAGCGGGCTTGAGGAATGGCGCCAGCGAGGGAGAGTTTGGCATGGTCACCACGCCTCGCCGCGCGCGATGAGAGACGCGGGGCCGGTGAGCATCAGTTCAGTGCCGGGGCCGCTCCATGCGACGGTCTGCGCGCCGCCGGGCGCCACCACGCGCAAGGGCGATGCACAGCCATGGAAGGCAAGCGCCGCCGTGGCCGAGGCGGAGCTGCCGGTGCCGGAAGATGTAGTTGGACCGACGCCGCGCTCAAAAATGCGAATCTCGATTTCGCTTTTGTCCACGATGCGCACAAATTCGGCGTTGGTCTGGTGCGGAAAATCGGGATGCATGCAGATTTCCGCGCCGAT
>JAJXXG010000538.1 GCA_021781255.1 Acidobacteriota bacterium | reverse complement strand
TCCAGATAAAGCTGCCCCAGAAAGTTTCCCGTTCCACCAACAATCGGCAGACGTGTCCCGCCCTGCGCGCCTGGCGTAAGGGCTCCGAATGCCGTCGGGTCGCGCTGCGCGTTGTTCATCTGCAACGGTAAATTGGAGTAGGTCTCGTTCTCCATGGTGAGGCCGACAATCGCATCGGTTGTATCCAGCGCTGGAGGCGCCGCCGTGATCATCACGGTCTGCGTAGCCTCACCAACGCTCAGCGTCGGGTTGAAAGTCAGAACCTGAAGCGCGTTTACAACAAGATTGTCCTGCTCAAGCTTCTTAAAGCCCGGTGCGGTTACGGCAATAAAATAGGTTCCCGGAGGCAAAGGCGAGATCCTGAACACTCCAGCAGACGACGACTCGCGCTTGGTGAGTACGCCCGTCGCCTTGTTCATCGCTACAATCTGGGCGTTGGCGACCACTGCGCCTGTCGAATCCGTGACCGTGCCGACCACGGATCCTTCGCCGGCGGTTTGTGCGACGGCCGGCAGGGCTGCCCATCCCAGACATAAGGCCAATCCGAAAAGCACGTTGGCTGTGACTTGACGAATTTTGCGGTTGACGCCCCAATACCGCTCATTGGCGGTAGCTCTAGAAATTCTCATACGCATGACTCAGTGACCTCGTTGAAATGGTGGGTTGGAATGGAGAGCCCATCGAAAGAGGCCAGAATGAGCATGGTCTGACCACTGCAAAACCCTAATGCCTGCACAAGTCGGATGTCAATAGAAAAAAATAATGCCATTTGATGGTCCAGAGCCGCATCCACAGGGCCGGATCGCGGTTGCCCCGAATTGTTGCTCCCGTGTTCGGTTCCGACGGGCTCCCAATTGGCAGCGACAAAACGTCATCGCTCAGCACGCACGACACGGGCAAGGTGCTACGTCCAATTTCTGATATTTTTAGATGCGCCCATCAATTTTGTCCGCCTTGACGGACGAGTGGATTCCACCCCAATGTCCGGGAGCCATCACCCGCACTTCTTCCGCGTGCAGATGATCTCTCCGTCCAGGAACTCGCAACGCATATTGGCGTTGAATCTCGTGCACATGTTCCACCGCGCAGTGACAAAACCGCAGGGTAAAGTCTGTGCAATTCGATACGGATTCAGAGCGGAGGCCCCGTTAATAGTAGATAAATAAGCAGAAAAAATACGCGCAAATGTCAGACGTTTGCCTTGCGGTTTGAGCGGATGCTTGCTAAGCTTCAATTAACTGGACGGATGAACGTCCACACTGCATGTTTGTTTTTCTACCTTGGTTGCTAATCCAATAAATCTTCTTGTAATGCGGTCCAGCTAGATGGGACCGACGAAGGCGAAGCCTGTCTCAAAATTGAACAGCCCGGGCAAGTCCGGCAGCTACAGAGTTGGATAACTCAGCTTACCCTTCAATCGACTCACCAAGTCTCTGCCCTCAAAGTTCGCCAGAATTGGTTTCCTCCAATTCAAGTTGAAAATGACGGTGCTCAAACCCAGATCGCGAACCATTAGTGTCCGGCTCTCTGAAGAAGAGTATTCGGCGCTGCTGCACCTGTGTTCGACCACGGGCGCGAGAAGCGTATCGGACCTCACGCGCGATGCGATGCAGGCTCTCCTGCACGGAACCAATCACGACGATATGCCTGGCCGTTACGTGGATGAGTTCCGAGCCCAGATCAACAAACTCGATCAGAAGATTCAAGAACTCGCTGCGCGGGTCGATTCTTCAAGTACAGGATTGCAACGTTAATCAATATGGCGACCTTGTTTCAGCATTCGGGACTTAGATGTGTTTCCGACCAGAAGGGTAGATTGCGGGCTGTTTCCCAGAGTCTAGTTATGAAGAAAATAGTCATTGCTCTTTTGACAATCGCCTTTGCTGGTGTAGCAGTCGCGCAACAGCAGCCGGGCGCATCCAGCGCTTCGCATGCAGGCGCCGGGGCAACAACATTAAGTGACTCCTCCAATCTTCCTGCGGAACGGATAGGGCCGAATGATCTGGTTGGCATCACCGTGTATGACTCGCCCGAGTTGACGCGAACCGTTCGTGTGGATTCGGACGGCACGATCCGCTTGCCAATGCTCAAGCAGCACGTTCAGGCAGCAGGGCTTTATCCCGAAGAACTCGAGAAGGCCATCACAAACGCCCTCGTCAATGGGCAGGTGCTCGTGGATCCCGTCGTCACGGTATCGGTGGTGGAGTATCGAAGCCGACCTGTCAATGTGGTGGGAGCAGTCAGAACGCCGGTGACGTTGCAGGCCGTGGGTAACGTAACTCTCCTGGATGCGATCTCGCAGGCGGGTGGACTCGCAGACAATGCCGGTCAGGATATCCTGATCAGCCGTCAACAGCCCACCGCCGATGGCAAATCAACCACGTTGATCCAGCGAATTCCCGTGCGCGGTCTGCTCGACGCGGTGGATCCTTCCTTGAACGTAAGTCTGCATGGCGGCGAAGTCGTCCGTGTTCCCGAGGCCGGGCAATATTACGTGGTGGGAAACGTAAAGGCGCCTGGAGCCTATCCCATCAAGGCTGGTTCTGAAGCGACAATCTTTACCGCTCTGGCTCTCACGCAGGGGCTGAGCCCCTTTGCTGCGCACAGGGCCTATATCTTTCGTACCGAGGCTGGCAGCGGCGGAAAGAGCCAGATCCCGGTCGAACTGAAGAAGATATTGGATCGGAAATCTCCCGACGTTCCGCTGATGGCCAATGACGTCCTGTATATCCCGGAAGCAACCGGTCGTAAGACGGCTCGCAATGTCTTCTACGTCGTGGGAACGGCCGGTATGGCGATTGGCATGTCTCTCCTCTACATCTATCACTAAGTCGAATTGCACAAATCTATGTCTGAAAAGAATCAAATGCCGGCTGAGATCGCTGAAGAAGTACGCAATAACCGGGCGACCGCATCGCACTATGCGCCCCTTCCTTCTACCCAGGACTTCGAGCCGGAAACACCAGCGGTCCCCCTGTCGCATTATTTCTGGGTCCTTCGGCGGCATCTCTGGAAGATGGTTGCCTTCGTTGTGGTTTGCATGCTGATCACGTTCATCGTGTCAGCTCGCCTGAAGCCGATCTACGAGTCTACGGCAACGATCAACGTCGACCCACAAGCGCCATCCGCAGTAGTAGGACAGGGATCAACCGCCTCTGCGAATGATGTTGGCTCAGATGCGTTTTTCGCGACACAGGTCAGGCTTATTCAATCGGATGCCGTGCTGCGTCCGGTAGCCGAGCAGTTTCACTTGCTGAAGGGTGAAAGCCGGAATGAAAATCCGCAGAAGGTACAGGCTCTTGCCAGTTCGCCGGTGTCGATTAACGGCCTGCGGGTAACTCAGCCGGCTGGAACCTACCTGCTGCTGATCAGCTATCGCTCTCGTGATCCGCGCGTCGCTGCGGATGTAGCGAATGCGGTGGCAAACTCGTACCTTGATCAGACCTATCAGCTTCGCATTCGATCGTCGGGCGATGTTTCTTCCTTCATGTCAAGACAACTCGATGAGTTGAAGGCAAGGATGGAGCGGTCAAGCCTTGCGCTTGCGCAATTTGAGAAGGACATGGACGTGATCAATCCGGAAGATAAGACGAACATTCTTTCGGCGCGGCTCCTTCAACTGAACACAGAGTACACAAGCGCCCAGGCGGACAGGGTTAGCAAGGAAGCAGCCTGGAATGCGATGCAATCCGGTTCCCTGGAAGCTGCGGAGATCTCTTCGCAAGGGGACTCGCTGGCAAAACTGAACGATGCCGTAAATCAGGCGCAACTGCAGTTCGCGCAGGCAGCATCCACTTACGGCAAGAGCCACCCTGAGTATCGCAAGGCCGCCGCCAACCTGGCCGAGGTGCAAAAGCAGTTCAATGACACGCGCCGTCGCATCAGCGACAGGGTTCAAATGCAGTACAAAGAGAGCCTGAACCGCGAGCAGATGCTCCAGCAGGCCGTCGCGGAAACAAAAGCGGAATGGGACCATATTAACGCGAGCTCATTCCAGTATCAGCAGTTGAAGCAGGACGCTGCCGCTGACAAGGCGCTCTACGACGATCTCATCACCAAGATCAACGAGGCGGGCATCAATGCAGGATTCAAAGACAACAATATCCGCATTGCCGACTCGGCGCGTCCCCCTGCCAAGCCAGTCTTCCCAAACACAAAGCTCAATGTCCTGCTGGCATTCCTCTTCTCGTTGCTCCTGGCGGTCGGCGCGGCGTTGCTGCACGACACGCTCGACACCACACTCCGCGATCCCGAGGAAGCCAGCCGCTTTCTTGGCGCAGATGTCATTGGCATGTTGCCCCTGGATCGCGATGTGTCGCACCTCGCCAGGAATACTGAGCCCGGTTCCCTTGAGACCGCGATGCCCGCGGCAAGCCCGGCCGTTGAAAAGAACGGTGATCGCCGCAAGGGGTACTATCGTTCGATCTCAAGCTTTGAAGAGGCCGTGCGGACGATTCGCAACACCATCCTTCTTTCCGACTTTGAGCAGCGCCTTCGCTCCATCGCGGTCACAAGCGCCGAGCCGGGAGAGGGAAAGAGCACTCTGGCAGCCCATCTTGCCGTCGCCAATGCTGCCCGCGGCAAGTCAACACTGCTTGTAGACGGCGACCTGAGGCGTCCCAGTATCCACGCAAAATTCGGGTTGAATCCGCGGGAAGGGCTTTCCAATGTGCTGAACGGCGAGCTCGCCTGGCAGGATGTTGTCATCCCCATGGAGGGCAGGCCAAACCTGAGCCTGCTGCCGTCGGGCCCCGGCTCGCATCGCGCGGCCGATCTGATTGGCCCGCGCCTCTCGGAACTGCTGGATGAGTTCGCCAAGGACTACGACCTGGTGATTCTCGATTCGCCGCCGCTGCTGGGCTTTGCGGAGTGCCTGCAGATGGCCACCGCGGCAGACGGAGTGCTCATCATCAGCCGTGCCGGCGAAACCCGTCGCAAAGCTGTTGCCGCGGTGGTTTCCACGCTCAATCGCGTCCGCGCCAACCTCATCGGCGTGGTGCTCAATCAGGTCACCCACAAAACGTCCTCTGAGGGGTATGGCTACTACGGCTACCACCCCTACAAGCGCTATCAGCAGCCGGAGTGAAGGGCCGATCTATGTCTACTTCTTGCGAGACGACAACTCCCGGCGATGAAGCTCGCTCCCTGCTCAGTGAGAACCTGATCCATGCCAGCAAGCGGAAGCCACGCGCGACCTGGCAAACCTTGATTTGCTACGTGCCGTCGCCGTTGGGCTCGTTTTCTCCGACCACCTCCTTGGAACCATGAGGATACGCGGCCTCGGCGATCTCGGACACTTTGGTGTTCTGCTCTTCTTTGTCCACACCTCGCTTGTCCTCATGTTGTCCATGCGACGCCTGGGCCTTTCG
>JAJXXG010000888.1 GCA_021781255.1 Acidobacteriota bacterium | reverse complement strand
ATTTGAGCAGAGTGTAGCGGAAATCCGAAGTTGCCGGCATGGTCGCTTTCGGGGTCACGGTGACAAACATGATCAGGTCGCTGTCCTCATCGTCTCCCAGCGCCAGCACCACCTTGATGTCCTTCAGGTTCGTACCCGTGAGGTGGACGACAAAGACCGTCGGCGAAGACGTGGTGAGGTAGTCGTAGTTGTCCTGCTTCAAGAGGCTGACCAGCTTGTCCGTCTTGTCGCTGAGCGAGGTCTGGGCGTGAAGCGACGAGGCCAGAGAAAAGAGAATCGCCGCGAACAGCAGCAGAACTGCGCCGCATTGCCTGGACCGAGCGTGCATACAGTGGGACTCCTTGGGAAGGGTGAATGGCCGCAAATGGATTGCAGGGAGTATACCCCGGCCAGGGAGTGGCCGGAGCATACAATCGTCCCGGCTCAGAGCAGTTTTGCTGCGTCTTTGGCAAAGTAGGTGACGATGAAGTCGGCGCCGGCGCGGCGGATGCCCACCAGCGACTCCATCATGGTGCGTTCCTGTTCGAGCCAGCCGCGCTCGAAGGCGGCGTGCAGCATGGCGTACTCGCCCGACACCTGGTAGGCTCCGATGGGCACGCCCACGCGATCACGCGCCGCGCGCACAATGTCGAGGAAGGGCATGGCGGGCTTCATCAGGATCATGTCCGCGCCCTCTTCCAGGTCGAGATCGATCTCGCGCAGGGCCTCGCGGTAGTTGGCCGGGTCCATCTGGTAGCTGCGGCGGTCGCCGAACTGCGGCGCCGAGTCGGCAGCCTCGCGGAATGGCCCGTAAAAGGCCGAGGCGAACTTGGAGGCGTAGCTGAGAATGGGCGTCTGGCTGAACCCGGCGGCATCCAGCCCCTTGCGAATGGCCGCGACGCGCCCATCCATCATGTCGCTGGGCGCGATGATGTCGGCGCCGGCCTGGGCCTGGCTGACGGCGGTGCGCGCCAGCAGTTCCAGCGTGGGGTCGTTGTCCACGTCAAAGCTGTCGCCGGACTGGACCACGACGCCGCAGTGGCCGTGGCTGGTGTACTCGCACAGGCAGACATCGGCGATCAGCACCAGCTTGCTGGTCGCCGCCGGCTGCTTGAGCGCGCGCAGCGCCTGCTGCACAATGCCGTTGTCCTCCCAGGCGCCGGAGCCCTGCTCGTCCTTGGCTTCGGGCAGGCCGAACAAAAGCAGTCCGCCGATGCCAAGCCCGGCGGCCTCTTCGGCCTCGCGCACGGCCTCGTCAATGGAGAGGTTGAACACGCCGGGCATGGAACTGATGGGCGTGCGCACGCCCTGGCCGGGGCAGATGAAAAGGGGATAGATCAGATCGCCGGGGGTGAGCGCGGTCTCGCGCACCAGCGCCCGCAAGGACTCATTGCGGCGCATGCGCCGCATCCGCTGGACTGGGAAACTCATGATTCGATTGTAAGTCAGCGACGATGGGATCAAGGAACCCGGCATGGCGCTTCCGCGTGCGCGGCGCGGGAGGCTGATCCCTGAAGCCTGTTTTCGACCCTTCCGCCGATCCTTGCGGAATTCTCATGTTTTACATGACAGACTCAAACTTGCGATGCTGGAAGCAGTGACCAACCCACCTGCCATGGGCAGCACCCTGGACCACTACCGCCTGGACGCCGAGGTGGCGCGCAGCGGCATGGCTACGCTCTACCGGGCCACGGACCTGCGCACCGGCCAGACGGTGGCCGTGAAGGTGCCGCACGCGGAGATGGAGGCAGATCCGGTGCTGATCGAGCGCTTCCGCCGCGAGGAGGAGATCGGGCAGGAGATCGACCACCCCGGCGTGGTGAAGACCTACGACGGCGAACCGCGCAGCCGGCGTTACATGGTCATCGAGTGGGTAGAGGGACGGCTGCTGCGCTCGGTACTGAACGAGGAGCGCCGGCTGCCGGCCGGCCGCGCCATCGCGCTCACGCTGGCCATCTGCGACGCGCTCGACAGCCTGCACAAGCACGGCGTGGTGCACCGCGATCTGAAGCCGGAGAACGTCATGGTGCTGGCCAACGACCGCATCAAGATCATCGACTTCGGCATTGCCATGAAGGAGGACGCGCGCCGCATCACTCATGCCTCGCTGACCCCCGCCCTGGGCACGCCCGACTACATTTCGCCCGAGCAGGTGAAGGGCCAGCGCGGCGACCAGCGCAGCGACATCTACGCCCTGGGCGCGATGCTCTACGAGATGCTGACCGGCCAGCCGCCGTTCACCGGGCCCAACCCGCTGGCGGTGCTGAACGAGCGCGTGTTGAACGACCCCAGGCCGGCCCGCGACCTGAATCCGGAGATTGCGCCCGCGGTCGAAGAGATCCTGTTCCGCGCGCTGGAGCGCGATCCGCGTCACCGCTACCCCACCGCCGTCGAGATGGCCTGGGAGCTGGAGCACCCGGAATTTGTGGGCGTGGACGAAGAACAGCGCCGGCCCAGCCTGCGCAGCCGCCTGGGGCTCAGCCGCAAGAAGCTGGCCCTCTATGCCGCGCTGGCGCTGATTCCCGTGGCGCTGTTTGTGGTGATGCTGCTCATGGCGCGGCGGTAATCCGCCAGGTTCACCACGCATCCCGGTCGGGCATCCGCGGCCATCGGTTCCACCACCCACGGCCATAGCCTTGCCGGCACGGCGCGGCCGGCCCATTGCTTGCCGGGGCAGGCATCCTGTCGCCGTTAACCGGCATCCTAACTGCACGGCGTCAAAGCTTGTTCCGCGGCGCCCGTGATGCGTCACTGCACAGGAAAATCAACGTCTGCTCCGCCGGTGAACCAGGCGTGGCTCGATCTGCTTACAACAACCCGGCGGCCGTGCACGACCGTCATCAACGGACTTCGCATGAAACTCCCGTTCCACTTGGCAATGCCCACAGCCGTCATGGCGGCCACGCTTGCAACTGCGTTCGTCGTATGCGCTGGGCCGCTGGCATCTGCGCAGCCGGCGCCGGCTCCACCTGCCGCGCCGCCCGCGCCCATGCCCGGCCAGCCCTCAATCTCGCCGCTTCCTCCAGACCAGTTGCAGCAACTGGTAGCGCCCATCGCTTTGTATCCGGACTCGCTGGTGGCGCAGATTCTGGCCGCCGCAACCTACCCCACGCAGGTGGTGGAAGCCGGGCGTTTCCTGGAACAGCATCCCCATTGGTCGGGCAAGAAACTGGCGCATGAGGTCGACAAACAGGATTGGGACCCAAGCGTAAAAGCCCTCACAGCGTTTCCTTCGGTGCTGGGCGATATGAACCAGAATCTTTCCTGGACCTCGGAACTTGGCGATGCCAATTACAACCAGCCGCAAGACGTGATGCGCGCCATTCAGGACATGCGCGAAAAGGCGCAGCAGGCGGGCAGCCTCCAAAATACGCCCCAGCAGTCCGTGGCGGATGAGAACGGGGATATCGAGATCGAGCCGGAGAATCCCGACATGGTGTACGTGCCGGAATACGACCCCGAAGATGTCTACGGCTATCCCGTCGGCCTTTGGCCGGGATTCGATCCGTGGTGGACCATCGGCGGGCCCGGAATCTCCTTCGGCTTCGGAATCGGCGTTGAGCCGTTCCTCGGCTTCCATTGGGGATGGAACAACTGGGGCTGCGGCTGGGGCCCCCACCCGGGCCTTTGGTTTGGCGGTGAGCCTTACTACTCCCGGAGCATGGCCTTTTATGATCGCTCCGCCTTCGTTCACGGGAATTACAACGGCTACGGCGGGCGCGGATTCGCAGGCGGTTTTCGCGGTCGCGATTTCGGCGGCAGGGGCTACGCCGGCGGGGGCTACGGCGGCGGGCGCGGATTTGCCGGCAACCGCGGCATTGCGGCAAACCGCCCCACGCTGCGCGGGTTTGGCGGCCGCGCAAACTCCGGCTTGCGCAGCGGCGCATTCGGCGGCTTTAATCGCGGTGGCATCTCGCGCGGCAATGCGTTCCGCGGCATGTCGAGCATGCATAGCAGTTTCGGCGGCGGCATGCGCGGAGGATTTGGAGGCGGTGGCGGCGGCATGCGCGGAGGTTTCGGTGGTGGTGGAGGCGGCATGCGCGGCGGATTTGGCGGAGGCGGCGGCGGAGGCATGCGCGGAGGAGGCGGAGGACGGCGCTGACCGCGCCTGTGGTCAGAATCCCAGATGCGGCCGGGCGTGGCCTTGCGCCGTCCGGCCTTCACCGCCAACCCACGGATGAATGGAGAATACAATGATTTGGTTTACGCAGGGCCCAGCGTCGGCAAGTGCTTTCCGCCGGGTTGTTCTTTGCGCCGCACTGCTGGCCAGCGCGACAGCGGCTGCGCGAGTGGCGGCGCAGACGCATACGCCTGCCGCCGGGGGCGC
The DNA here is from genome assembly GCA_021781255.1 of Acidobacteriota bacterium. The sequence goes on along the minus strand of JAJXXG010000888.1, from coordinate 1,064 downwards.
CGCTTCCGGCAAACATGCCGGGGTGCTGCCGGGACAAAAGACCTTCACCACGGCGCAGGATGCAATTCAGGCGTTTGTGGCCGCGATTGAGCACGGCGATGACCAGGCGATGCTCGGCATCCTCGGCCCGGATGCGCAAGAGATCGTCTCCTCGGGCGATGCTGTCGCAGACCGGCAGGAACGCGAACAATTCCTCGATAAATACAAGCAGATGCACCGCCTGCTGACAGAGCCGGATGGTCTGACAACGCTGTATGTGGGAGCGGAGAACTGGCCTTTGCCGATTCCGCTGGCGCGGCAGGCCGGCGCCTGGTACTTTGACGCCGCCGGCGCCCAGCAGGAGATCCTCTATCGGCGCATCGGGCACAACGAGCTGACCGTGATCGACATCTGCGGCGAATTGGTTGCGGCGGAGAAGGAATATGATGCGTCGCCGCACGATGGGGCGGCCCAGAAGGAGTATGCCCAGAAGATAGTGAGCAGCTCCGGCCAGCACGACGGGCTTTATTGGCCAGCCGCGGCGAGCGCGCCGCAGAGTCCGCTGGGGCCGCTGATCGCGGCGGCAGAGCAGGCCGGATACAGCCAGGGCGCATCGCCGCGCAAGACCCCGTTTTACGGCTATTATTTCCGTATTCTGAAGGGTCAGGGCGCAAACGCACCCGGCGGGGCTGAGAGCTATCTGGCGGGCGGAGCGATGACGCGCGGCTTCGCGTTTGTCGCCTATCCGGCGGAATACCGGTCTTCCGGCGTCCTGACCTTCCTGGTTGGCCCGGACGGAGTTGTTTACCAGAAGGATCTGGGCAAGAACACCGAGGCCGTTGCCGGCGCGATGAAGCTTTACGACCCCGACCCAGGCTGGCAGCAGGCAAACTAGAGCGGTTTCAGAATAGATATACCCATCGCCGACCTCATTTCAAGGTGGCTTTTTCTGGTTGAAAAAGCCACGCTGCATGGGTGGCTGTGGGTACAGCAATTCTGAAACCGCTATAGGCATCTTCCGCGGCTGGTTCTTCCGGATGTGCGGTGCAGGGCTCTTCGTTGCTGCGTCCGGGCTGCGAAGCCGC
>JAJXXG010000387.1 GCA_021781255.1 Acidobacteriota bacterium | reverse complement strand
CCGCCATGCAATTGCTATAGTCGGGGGCTGGCCCAGGTGCCGGAGTTGAAAAGCATGCATCACAAGAAAGGATGGTTGCCCCAGGTGCCTCGCCTTTGGGCACCTGGGAAACCCCACCCTCCCCCCGCCCACTCAAGCTGAGAGCTGACGGCTGCTTCTCGTCAAGCCCCTCCCGCCAAACTATTCTCTAACCCACACATTCCATTCAGCAAAAAAGTGTGCGCCGTTTTGCAGTCTAATTCCGCCAAACGCGCACAATAGAACTATGCCGCACTCTGCATCTCAACTCGCCATGCCCGGCCCATGCCGGCATACCCCTACCCCCCCCTATCCTGCGCCATTTCTTCGCCTTTTCGCCCGCTCAGCCAACCTTGCTGTTGCACACAAAGCACTTACTGGCCGACAAGGAAAATACCCACCCCCCCTTGCGATATTTTTCTTTTCCACAGAAAGCGTGCACTTTTTTTGTCGAATGATTCACCTTTTCTTCGCCTTTTCACAGGAAATCAGGTATGCTGGCATTCGCAACATGGAGGTTGCCTGAATGGACTTTCAAAAAGAACTCATCGCCGAATACGATCGCGAGACCGCGCAAACCCGCAAAATGCTGGAAGCCATCCCTGCCGACGCCGACCTGAGCTACACGCCCCACGCCAAGTCCATGCCTCTCGGCCGCCTCGCCGGCCACCTCACGGACATGGCGGGCGACTGGGCCATGCACACCCTCACCCAGGACAAGCTTGAGTTTGCCGCCGACCACAAATGGGATCCCTATGTCCCCGCCAGCAAAGCCGCCGTCCTTGAGAAATTCGACAAGGGCCTGCCCGGCGTCCAAGCGGCCGTCGCCGCCACATCGCCCGCAAAGTGGGACCAGCACTGGAAGTTCATCTTCGGCGGCCAAACCCTTGTCGATTCGCCTCGCCACCAGGTCTTCCGCGACTTTGTCCTCAACCACATGGTCCATCACCGTGCCCAGCTCAGCGTCTATCTCCGCCTGCTCGGCGCAAAAGTCCCCGGCATGTACGGCCCCTCCGCCGACGAAATGTAAGCTGGGCAGGGAAGGACAGGCCCCGCAAACTGACAACCCTCCGGCCATGCATCTACCCTTGATGCATGGCCTTCATCTTTCCAACGCTCTATCCCATCCTCGACTCTGCCATCCTCCCCTTAACCGGCCGCACCGCATATCTCACCCGCCTCGGCGCTTCGCTTGCCGACGCCGGCATCACCCTCCTCGAATACCGCAATAAGACTGGCTCTGACGCTGAAATTCTTGCCGACTGCGCAGCCCTCCGCGTCGCCATGCCCGCCGGCCACGTCCGCCTCATCCTCGATGACCGCGCCGACCTCGTCGCCACTGCAGGCTTCGACGGCGTCCATGTCGATGCCGATGACGTCACGCCCACCGAAGCCCGCCAAATCATCGGCCCCAGTCGTATCCTCGGCACCTTCGGCGGCAGCGACGCACTATTGCCCGGCATCCTCAACGCCCCCGCCGATTACCTCGCCATCGGCCCCGTCTTCACCACCACAACCAAGCACACCACCAAACCACCCATCGGCATTGAAGGCGTCCGCAAACTTCGCGCCGAAGCCGGTCCCAATGTCATCCTCAGCGCCGCCGCTGGCATCACCTTCGATACCGCTCCAGCAGTTCTCGCCGCCGGAGCCAGCATCGTCGCCGTCTCCGCAGCCATCTTTCGCGCCGCCAATCCAGCCGCTGAAGTCCATCGCTGGCTCGCGCAACTGGGTTGACCCGGCTGAGCCATCCGCAAAAAACACACGACAACCTTATTGCTCATCGAGTACAAACAACCTGAGTGACGAGCCCGAAGATCACGCCGTTTCCAACTGCAACCCGCGCCCCAGCCGACTCCGGCGGCATGGTCCAGAGTCTCGGCCTCTTCAGTTCCACCGCCATCGTCGCCGGCTCCATGATCGGCTCCGGCATCTTCCTCGTCGATGCCGACATCGCCCGCGGCACCGATTCGCCCGCGCTCTACCTCGCCGCCTGGATCGTCACCGCCGCCCTCACCATGATTGGCGCTCTCAGCTATGGCGAACTCGCCGCCATGATGCCGAAAGCCGGCGGCCAGTACGTTTACCTCCGCGAGTCCCTCGGTCCGCTCTGGGGCTTCCTCTACGGCTGGACCCTCTTCCTCGTCATCCAAACCGGAACCATCGCCGCCGTCTGCGTCGCCTTCGGCAAATTCCTCGGCGTCTTCTTTCCCGCCGTCTCCACCACACACTGGCTCTGGCACATCGCCCACGTCCCGGCGCTTCGCGTCGGCCCCATGGTTCTCGGCAATATGGAGATTGGCGTCAACACCGCCAACCTCGCGGGCATTGCCGTTGTCGTGCTTCTCGCCGTGGTCAACATCTTCGGCGTCCGCCTCGGCGCGCTCATTCAGAACATCTTCACCTCGGCCAAAGCCCTCTCCCTCTTTGCGCTGGTCCTCGTCACCTGCACCATCGGGCGCAACGCTGCAGCATGGAACGCCAACTTCGGCCTCGGCCTGCACGCCTTCTGGCAAAACGCCGGCTGGCGCGCGCTCCATCCTGTGCAGGTTGGCATCGGCGGCCCCACTGTTCTGGTGAATCTCTTCGTCATCGTCGCGGTCGTCCAGGTCGGTTCGCTCTTCTCGTCGGACGCGTGGAACAACATCACCTTCACCGCCGGAGAAGTGAAGAATCCGCGCCGCAACATTCCTCTCTCGCTCATCTTCGGCGTCGGCTTCGTCCTCACCATTTATTTCTTTGTCTCGCTTGGTTATCTGCTCGTGCTGCCCATGCACGGCGACCCCAACGGCGCCACCGCGCTTGCTCGCGGACTTCAGCACGCCTCTGAAGATCGCGTCGCCACCGCCGCGCTCGATGTCGTCTTTCATACTGGAGGCGCTTATCTCATGGCTGCGGCCATCCTCGTCTCCACCTTCGGCTGCGCCAACGGCATGTCGCTCGCCGGCGCGCGTGTCTACTACGCCATGAGCCGCGACGGCCTCTTCTTCCGCTCCGTCGGCAAGCTGCATCCGCGCTACAAAACGCCCGTCGCGGGGCTTATCGTACAGGCTCTGTGGGCCACGTTCCTCTGTGTCTCCGGCAGTTACAGCCAACTGCTCGACTACATCATCTTCGCCGTGCTTGTCTTTTACATCCTCACCATCGCCGGGCTCTTCGTACTCCGCGTGCGTCAGCCGCATGCTCCGCGTCCGTACAAGGCGCTCGGATATCCCGTTCTGCCCGCGCTCTATATCGTCATAGCCTCATGGATCTGTATCGTATTATTGCGATACAAGCCCCAGTACACGTGGCCGGGGCTCGCGCTCGTCATCCTTGGCATTCCTGTGTATCTCTTCTGGTCAAGCCAATCAACAAGTCGAAATCACGCTGCTCACATCGCTTGAGGAGGAACTCCCGCATTCATGTCCAGACTGCTTCGTGTTAAACCCATGTCGATGCTCAACCGGGAGGCCGCCGAAGAAGGCGAGCACACACTCAAGCGCTCGCTCGGCGCTCTCAATCTCATCACGCTTGGTATCGGCGCCGTCATCGGAGCGGGCATCTTCGTCCTCACCGGCCAGGCTGCCGCATTGCATGCCGGACCCGCCGTCGCCCTCAGCTTCGTCCTCGCGGGCTTCACCTGCGCCTTCGCCGGCCTCTGTTACGCAGAGTTCGCCTCCATCATTCCCATTGCGGGTTCCGCCTACACCTATGGCTACGCCACCCTCGGCGAGCTCGTTGCGTGGATTATCGGCTGGGATCTCTGCCTCGAATACGCATTCGGCGCGGCCACCGTCGCCTCCGGCTGGGCGGGCTACTTCAACAGTCTTCTGCAGCAGCTCCACATCTACATCCCGCCGCAGCTCACGGCCACTACCGGCACGCCGCTCGTCTTCTATCAGCAGCAGTGGCTGCCCGTCATGTCTCTGCCGCCCGGCGTGAGCGATGCGGGCCTGCCGCATGCAACCGGCTTCTTCAATCTGATTGCCGTCTGCATCGTGCTCGTCATCACCACCATTCTCGTCATCGGCATCAAGGAATCAGCCAACTTCAACTCGGCAATTGTCCTCGTGAAGCTCGGCATCGTCGGTGTCTTCCTCGTGGTGGGCGGCCTCTTCCTCATGCAACACCCGCACGTTGCCGCCACCAACTGGCACCCCTTTATTCCACCCGCGGATGGTCACGGCAATTTTGGCTGGGGCGGAATTCCTACTGCGGCCGCGTCCATCTTTTTCGCCTACATTGGCTTTGACGCCGTCTCCACGGCCGCGCAGGAAGCGAAAAATCCGCAGCGCGACATGCCCATCGGCATCCTTGGTTCTCTCGTCGTCTGCACCATCCTCTACATTCTTGTTTCGCTCGTGCTCACCGGCCTCGTATCCTACAAGACGCTCAACGTCGCCGCCCCCGTCGCTCTTGCGATGGATGCTACCGGCGTCAGTTGGGGCTCGCTGCTGGTCAAAATCGGCGCCGTCTTTGGACTCGCCACCGTCATGCTCGTCATGCTCCTCGGCCAGTCGCGCGTCTTCTACTCCATGTCGAAGGATGGCCTCTTCTGGAAGTGGGCCTCGGACATTCATCCAAAATTCCGCACGCCCTGGATTACCACCATCGTCTTCGGCGCCTTCGCGGCCATCATGCCGGCCTTCCTGCCCATCGACAACCTCTCGCAGCTCGTGAACATCGGCACACTGCTGGCCTTCACTATCGTCAGCGCAGGCGTCTGGGTCCTGCGCGTTCGGCATCCTGAGATGGAACGTCCCTTCCGCACGCCGCTCGTGCCGCTCGTGCCCATTCTCGGCATCGTCTCCGCGGTGTATCTCATGACGCGCCTCGCGCGCATCACCTGGATTGTCATGATTGTCTGGCTCCTCATCGGCCTCGTCATCTACTTCACCTACTCGGTGAAGCACAGCAAGGTGCAGGCGCTTGCCCAGGCCAAAGAAGCGGATTGAGAGCAGGGAATCGACCACGCACCAAACAAGACGGCCTCCGCGTGCGGAGGCCGTTCCTGACTTTCCAACGATTGCCTGCTGAATCTATGCGGTCGTCTTCGCGCACAGCTCGTCGAACGCGCGCATCAGTTCCTGCGCAATCTCCTGCGCGGTCGATTGCTCAATGACAAACCGCTGCATCAGGTATGCCAGCTTGCCGTCGCGAAGAATCGCCACCGCGGGCGAGGTCGGCGGGTTGCCCTCGAAGTAGCTCCGCGCGCGATCCGTGGCTTCACGGTCTTGTCCGGCAAACACGGTAATCTTCCTGTCCGGCTGATGCGCCGCATTGGCCAGGGCCAGCCGCACGCCGGGACGCATCTTGCCTGCCGCGCAGCCGCAAATCGAGTTGACGATCAGCAGCGTCGTGCCCGGCTGTGTCACTGCGGCAT
>JAJXXG010000458.1 GCA_021781255.1 Acidobacteriota bacterium | reverse complement strand
TCACCGTCGTTTCGCAGCCTGTCACCCATGCATTTGAGTGGGTCTCGCTTTTTCTGCGAGTTGTTTTGGCGCTGCTCATGTTGCTCACAGTGTTTCAGGGAATCCGCGAGCAGGGGTTGGGAGGCTGGGTAGTGCTGCCCGCTGTCCTGCTGGCGTGTTTCTCTGAGTTCTATACGGAACTACAATTTTTCCACATCGTCAATTTCTGGTTCCCATTTGGCATACAAATCACTGTCCAACAAGCCGCGCAGTTCCTGCTCGTCGTGGTGCTAGCAGGTCTGCTGCTGCATCGTCTGGTGCTTTCGCTCCGCCGCCAGCGCCAGATGGCCCTCGATGTCCGGCAGGCGCAGGAGGTCCAGCAGGTCATCCTGCCTGAGCAGCGCGTCGTCTTCCATGGCTTCGAGGTCGAGAGCGAATACCGCCCCGCGCGCGAAGTCGGCGGCGACTTCTTCCAGGTCATTCCAAATGAGAAGGACGGCAGCCTGCTCATTGTCGCCGGCGACGTTACCGGCAAGGGCCTCAAGGCCGGCATGCTGGTGGCGCTGCTGGTGGGCGCCATTCGCAGCACCGCAGACTGGAGCGCCGACCCTGTGATTATCCTGAAGGCCCTGAATCAACGCCTCATGGGCCGCGGCGACGCGCAGGCCACCTGTCTCGCACTCCGGATTGACGTGGACGGCAGCGCGACGCTGGCAAACGCCGGGCATATGCCGCCTTATCTCAACGGGAAGCCAATTGAGGTCGAAGGGTCCTTGCCTCTGGGAATGATTGACACGCCGGAGTTTTCCATCCTGCGCTTCAAGCTGGCGCAGGGCGACCGCCTGATGTTGCTTTCCGACGGCATCGCCGAAGCCACCAACGCCGACGGTCAGCTCTTCGGCTTCGAACGTGTGCAGGAACTCATCGCAGCGGCCAGCAGCGCGGCCCATGTAGCCACCGCCGCGCAAAGCTTCGGCCAGGAGGACGACATCAGCGTCATCTCTGTGACCCGCACTGCGATGCTGCAGCCCGCTTAGCGGAAACTCGCAGCCCTATCTCGCCTGGGCTGTCTTGCCGCGCCTTTTCTTCTGCGCCTTCTTCGCCACGGCCTTGCGCCGGCGCTTTTCTTCGTTGGAATACATCGTGCCGCGGCACTTCTTCGCGCCGCAGTTGCACACGGCCTCGTCGTCGCCGCCGTCATACAGGCAGTAGTCGTAGGTAATCTCCTCGCCCGCCTCGATATTTCTGATGGCCACAATCCACACGCGGCCATCCACTTCCTCGGTCTCACAGTTTGGATCGCAGCTATGGTTGATGAACATCGCCATGCAGTGCCCGTCGAGGACGATTGAGCCATCGCCCAGTCCAAACAGGTAGGTGATGGGCAACTTCTCGTAGCAGGCGTCGGCCTCGTCCCTGCTGAGACGTGGACCGTCGTACTCGGCTACGCGCGTGCCCTTGCGAATGGCGGTTGTGGTGTAGCAGCCTGCGGCGTGAATGGCGGATGAACGAATAATCAGTCCCATGCGATTGTGCGTATTTTCCTTCGGCGCTTGAGTAAGGTATGCACCGCATCCTAACATTGAAGTGGCAGAAAAGGGAGCAGGTCGGGCAGCGATGAAACGCATTCTTCAACTTGTGCTGGTTGTGGCAAGCCTCAGCGCTGGATCGGCGCTGCTGTTTGCCCAGGCGTCGGCGCCCGGCAATGCCGCCGGTGCCTCGCAAAGCAAGCCCGCGGATGCACAGAAGCCCAGCGCTCCGCCGGAGTCCAACCCGTTTCCTGAGGACACCAGCTCTGTTCCCGTGATTCCTGCCAACTCTTCGCCCGCGGCGCCCCCGCCGGCATTCGACGCGGCCGATGCGGGCAGCATCCATCTGCCCCGCGTGGACAGCGACCCGGTGCGCAGCCCCGACGACCCGGCCTCCGACACGGACGCAGGCCAGAGCGACGGATTCAGCTCCAGCCAGCAGGGAATCGACAGCATGATTCAGCCGCCGCCCGATGACGCCCGGCGCGACAAGAAGCGCAAGGGCGGCGACATCGATCAGCCCATGCCCCACGCCGGAGCCAGGGAAGACCTCAACGTAGGCACGTACTATCTCGAATCCGGCAACTGGCAAGGCGCGCTCTCGCGCTTTGAGTCTGCCCTCGTGCTGGCTCCTGACAATCCCGATGTTTACTGGGGGCTCGGCGAGGCTGAGCGGCATCTGGGCCACTACTCTGCCGCCAAGGCGTACTATCAGAAGCTCGTCGAATACGACCCGGACAGCCGCCACGGCAAGGACGCCCGCAAGATTCTCAAGCAGCCTGAGATGGTGAACGCCGCAGCGTCTCAGTAGCCGGCCAGCCTTAGTTAAGGCCCATCGAGCGCAAATAGAGCGTCACAATCTGCTGGCCCCACAGGGCGCTCGCCACGCCCCCGATGCACAGGAATGTCCCCAGAGGCAGCTTGATCATTGTCCAGTGCTCGGGCCCGCACCGCGCCGCGGGAACGGCGAGCAGCGCGAGCGACGCAGCGGCGCCCATCAGCACCGCCAGCGCAAAAGCCACCAGCGCGCCTGGCAGGCCCAGCCACGCGCCCAGCATGGCCATCAGCTTGGCGTCGCCCAGGCCCATGCCCTCATGGCCGCGCAGCAGCCGGTAGCTCCAGCGGATAAGCAGGACCAGACCCGCCGCAGCCACAATCGCGATCAGAGAGCTGAACGCCTCCCGCGCAATGGCATAGCGCAACGGCTCAAGCGGAACGTCCCGGAGAAGGCGTCTGTCATAGCCTGCGCCGAGCAGCGTAAACACAAACCCCAGCGCAGTCCCGGGCAGCGTCAGCCAGTTCGGCAGCCACAGATGCTCCGCATCCAGCACTGCCAGCGCCACAAGCAACCAGAAGAAAATGATGCGTCCCAGCGCAGCCGCTACGGTTTGATACGTGATCAGGCTCGGCAGTTCCGGGTTGAACGCTGCGTTCAGGAAGGCCCACGCCTGCCAGCCCCACAGCGCGCCCACCACCAGCTCCACCAGCGGAAACCGCCAGCCAATCCACTCTTGGCACTGGCGGCAACGCCCGCGCAAAGCGATCCAGCTCACCAGCGGCATGTTCTCCCACCACGCCAGCACGTGCCCGCAGTTGCGGCAGTGCGAGCGCGGCTTCACCACGCTCTCGCCTGCGGGCCAGCGGCTCAGGCACACGTTCAGAAAGCTGCCAAAGGCCAGCCCTGTCAGCGCCGCCAAAACTGTTCCCAAAATTCGAATCATGCGCGAGCTTGAGTATACGTGCGCCAGACGCGCCGGGACGCTGCGCCGCCCGCGGACCACGCAGCGGAATGCGGAACTTGCCTCGCGGTTTACACTGGAGCCAATGGACGGCGCACGCGACGCACAAGGTCCCCAGTCATCCAACCCGCCTCCCACCCCGGCCGTGGCCACTGATCCGGCGCGGGCGGCGGCTCTTTTTGAGCAATCGGTAGCCATCATGGCGCGGCTGCGCGCCCCCGATGGCTGCCCCTGGGACCGCGAGCAGTCCTTCGACTCCATCCGCAAATACACGCTGGAAGAGGCCTACGAGGTCTTTGACGCCATTGAGCGCCGCGACTTTCCGCATCTCGCCGAAGAACTCGGTGACCTGCTGCTGCAGGTGCTCTTCTACGCGGAAATGGCCGCCAACGAAGGCCGCTTCACCATCGCCGACGTGCTCGATCACCTGAACCGCAAGCTCATCCGCCGCCATCCGCACGTCTTTGGTGAAGAGGCTTCCCGCGCCGCCGGCAATCAGGCCGATGTCGATGCCGCCGTCGAGGGCTCCTCTGCCGCCGTCCTGAGAAATTGGGAAGAAATCAAGTTGGCTGAGAAGCGGGTCGCCGGAAAAAAGCCCACGCCAGCAGCGGAGTCATGCTCCCGTCTCGATGCCGTACATCGCGCCATGCCCGCGCTGGCCGAGGCCGCCAGACTCGGTTCCCGCGCCGCCAAATCAGGCTTTGACTGGCCTCACTGGCGCGACCTGCTGCCCAAGCTCGCCGAGGAAACCGCCGAGCTTGAGGCCGAAGCCGCCTCTGCAGACCCCGCGCGCAAACCCGCCGTCGAAGCCGAGCTTGGCGACCTGCTCTTCACCGTCGTGAACCTGGGCCGTCATCTCGGCGTGGATGCCGAGATGGCGCTGCGCGGCTGCAATCTGCGCTTCCGCCAGCGCTTTCGCCAGATGGAACTGGCCTCCGCGCGCCCGCTCGAAGAATTGCCGCCAGATGAACTCGAAGCGCTCTGGGCGCAGGCTAAGCGCAAGCTCGCCGACGAAGCAAGTTCATCTGCTGCTCCCCACGTGCAGCCGGAGAGCCAGCCATGATCGTCATCCGCAGTTGCTCGGGCTTCGACGAGTTCGAGGCCTGCGTCCAGCTCCAGATTGAAACCTGGGGATACGACCTGAGCGATGTCATCCCGCGCAAGGCATTTCGTGTCGCTGAGAAGATCGGCGGCCAGATCATCGGCGCATTTGACACTGACCTGCCCGGAGCCGCCCCCCGGGGCGGGCCGGAATCCATGATTGGCTTCGCCATGTCTTTGCCGGGCATGAAGGCTGGCATTCCCGGCAGGTGTGAGCAGCAGCCTTATCTCCACTCCCACATGCTCGCCGTGCGCCCGCCTTACCGCAACCGCGGCCTCGGCGCGCAACTCAAGCTGGCGCAACGGCATGAGGCGCTTTCCCGCGGCATCCGCCACATGGAGTGGACCTTTGACCCGCTGGAAATTCGTAATGCCCATTTGAATATCCACAAGCTGGGCGCGGTGGTTCGCAGTTACTACATGGATTTCTATGGTGTATCCTCATCTCGATTGCAGGGGGGACTGCCCACAGACCGCCTTGTGGCGGAGTGGCATCTTGATTCACCCAGGGTGACGGCCATTCTTGAGGGCCGTCCCAGAGCCGCATACAGCATCGAGGAGCGCATCCTCGTCCCGGCCGCCATCTATGAATGGAAGGCCTCCGACGCAGACCGGGAGCGCGCCATCGCCGTTCAGTCAGAGAACCGCCTCAAGTTTCAGCAGGCTTTCGCCAGGGGGTTGGCCGTGCTGGGTTTTACCCGGGACGCGGAAGGAAATGGAGTCTTTGAGCTGGGTTTGCCCACCCAGACTGAGTTGGATTGACCAGCGTCCATCTGGCCTCAGAAGCTACAAAATGAAGAAAGCACAGGCTCGACGATTGCCGATGTATCGAGGAACGCACAATTTATGAAAATCGACGGAATCATACTGCGCGAACTGCACTTGCCCTTGGTCCGCCCTTTTGAAACCAGCTTCGGCGCCACCCGCGATCGCAGAATCCTGCTTGCTGAGATTCACTCCGAGGGCCTGACCGGCTGGGGCGAGTGCACCGCGGGCGAGCATCCGTACTTCTCATCCGAGTCCACCGACACGGCCTGGCAG
>JAJXXG010000784.1 GCA_021781255.1 Acidobacteriota bacterium | reverse complement strand
GCAGCACGACTCGCTTGAGCAGGCCTACGGCAAGATGGACGCGGTAAAAATCGACCTCAAAGCTTTCACTGAGTCCTACTACGCCAAAGTCGTCACCGGTCAGTTGAAACCGGTGCTCGAATCGCTTGTCACATTGCGCAAGATGGGCAAGTGGACGGAGATTGTCTACCTGGTAGTGCCCACGCTCAACGACGATGACGCCGAGTTCCGCGGCCTCGCCGCATGGATCAGGGCCAATCTCGGCCCCGATGTCCCCCTCCACTTCACGCAATTTCATCCCGAGTATCTGTTGAAGAACCTGCCCATCACGCCGGTTCCTACGCTGGAGCGCGCCAAGTCCATCGCCGATGCCGAGGGCCTGCACTACGTCTACATCGGCAATGTTCCTGGCCATCCCGCGCAAAACACTTATTGCCCGCAGTGCCGCAAAATGCTGGTTGAGCGCGTTGGCTTTACCGCCAGCCAGATACTCATCCGCAAAGACGGCACGTGTCCGTTCTGCCGGCATCCCATCCCCGGCATCTGGCACGCGTAAGCGCGCCCAGGAGGCTGAACCCATGAACCGAAAGAGGAGAACGATTATGGCCTGGCTGGTTGCACCCCTTGTTATCTTTGCCGTCACCGCTCCCTTGCAGCACGTCCGCGCCTCGGCGGACGCTGCTGCCCAAGAAAAAATCCGCCCCGCCGCGGTCGCGGGCGCATTCTATCCGGCAGACCCCAAGGCGCTTTCGCAAATGATCGACGATATGCTGGCGAAGGCCTCGCCGCCTCCTGTCGATGGCGAAGTTCTCGCCGCGGTTGCGCCTCATGCGGGCTATCAATACTCCGGCCCTGTCGCCGCGTGGACCTACGCCGCGCTCCAAGCTCAGGTAAAGAAGGGCCATAAATACTCGCGCGTCGTCCTCATCGCTCCCTCGCACTACGTGGGCTTCGACTTCACCTCGGTCTACGACGGCGACGACTACTCGACGCCCCTCGGCCAGGTTCCCGTCGACAAGGAGTTTGCGCGCCGGCTGGCAAAGATGAGTTCCACCATTCAGCTCTCCGAGAAAGGCCATCAGGCAACACAAGACGCTCCCGAACACTCCGTCGAAGTCGAGTTGCCCTGGCTGCAAAAAGTCCTCGGCAACTTCGAGTTGGTGCCCATCGTCATGGGCGACCAAAGTTATGAGAGCAGCCGCGCGCTGGGCGTAGCGCTCGCGAAATTACTTCGCAACGATCACGACACACTCGTCCTCGCCAGCTCCGATCTCTCCCACTACCACACCTACAACGAAGCCGAAACCATCGACCACAAAACCCTGAACGCGCTCGAGGCGTGGGACTACTTGAGCATGTCGCGCAACTTTGAGACCCGCGTGTGGGAGGCCTGTGGCGGCGCGCCCATCGTGGCCGCCATGATCTACGCCGAGCGCATGGGCGCCAACAAAGCCGAGGTGCTCAAGTACGCGAACTCCGGCGACATCACCAGCGACAAGTCGCGCGTAGTTGGCTACAGCGCCGACCTGTTGGTCAAGTCAGCGCACGCCGCCGATGCAGTCCCGCCGTTCTCGCTCACCGATCCCGAAAAGACCGAACTGCTCGCCATTGCGCGCAAGTCAGTCGAGTACATGATCGAGAAGAATGAGCCCTACGCGCCTGCTCCGAGCGCGGACGAAACCCTCAACCGCGAATACGGAGCATTTGTGACGCTCACTGATGGCGGGGCGCTGCGCGGCTGCATCGGCTACACCGCGCCCATCAAGCCGCTCTATATGACCGTGCGCGACACGGCAACGCTGGCTGCAACTCGTGACCCGCGGTTTGCGCGGGTCTCGGCTTCCGAACTGCCGAAACTCGCTTACGAGATCTCCGTGCTCTCGCCCCTGCGCCGCGTCACCGATATCGAGCAGATCAAGGTGGGCCGCGACGGCCTGCTGATGAAGAACGGCGATTCCGAGGGGCTGCTGCTGCCGCAGGTGCCGGTCGAGCAGAACTGGGACCGGCTGACATTTCTTGAACAGACCTGCCGCAAGGCCGGCTTGGATGCGAACTGCTGGAAGGATGAGAATACCGACATCTTCAGCTTCACGGCCGTCGTTTTCAACGAGCACAAAGAGGGAAATAAGCAATAGAAAAAGTATCAGGAAGAATTGCAGCGCGGAGGTTCAATCCTGCTTAGTTTTCTGCGGGAAAATCAGGAGCGATGCCCTCCAGCGCCGCCAATCTCCGTCCGGCTGAGCGGTCCCCGCTCGCCCGCGCCGCCAGCAGAAGAGCCGCTACATTGATCCCCGCCACCAGCCACGCCGTCCGCCAGAACCCAAACACCGGGATGAGAAATCCGCTCAACACCAGCGCCCCTGCGCATCCGCCCACGAGGTCGATGGCGTAGAGCACACCCAAACCGGACAGCCCCCCGCGCTCGCGTAAAAAGATTCCCGCCGCCACAACAAATTGAAACCCGCCCAGCATTCCGGCCAGCGCGGCCAGCGCCGGAAAAATCACCTGCGCCGCGATCCATGACGCCGTCGGAGAGGAAAATCTCCCCATCAACTCAGCCACCAGCAGCAGGGCCGGGCCGGCAATCACGAGCAGTAGCTGCGTGAACGCCATCGTGACGCCTGCGCCCAATGGGCGACTCTGCATCGCCAGCCAGCTCCCCAGCGCAATTCCTGCCATGAAAAGCCCAATGAGAATCGCAAGCTGGGTGTACACGTAGCCGTAAACCGATTGAAACGCCAGCAGCAGAAAAATCTGCAAAGCCATCAGCGTGAATCCCGTAGCCGCCACGCAGGAGCCCGCAGCCGCGCGTCTCCTTCGCTCGCGGCCCGGCAAAAGATTCAGCAGCACCACAGCAACGGCAAGCAGCAAAGCCAGCGCAGCCGCAACGCGCCGGAAACTTACGTGTGCTGCCGCGCGAAACCACTCCGCATACCCCGACTTGAATTGCGAGCTCCACAGCACCACGTCAAATTCATACGCGATGGGCGCAAAGTCGCGGTTGACGGGCGTCGCGGCTGCCGGGCGCAGCCCGGTCTCCACCTGCTGCATGCGGTCGGGCGTCATGCGATAGGGGATGAAGTACTCGCGCACATACTGCGTGTTCAGGCGCCGCTCGCGCAGGCGGGCGACAAGCACATTTGGATCGCTTGTAAGCGTATCGGCCTGCATGGCGCCGAAAAAGTGAATCGTCTCGCCCGGAATCGCGGCCTGATAGGGAAACACTTCGCCGAGCGTCTTCCGGATGCAGCGCAGAAAATCGGCCAGATCCGGACTGATCGTCTCCTCAGAGGAGCGAAGCTCAAGCGCCAGCAACCCGCCCGGCGTCAAATGCGAGCGCGCCTCGCGGAAAAACTCCACCGTATAAAAGCGGTTCAACTGCGCCGTCTGCGGGTCCGGCACATCGACGATGATGACGTCGAATTTTTTCCTGGTCTCGGCGAGGAATCGCCGCCCATCGAGGAAATGCAGATGCACTCGAGGATCGGAATCGAAATCCGCCGTCTGCGCGGGAAAGAACTGCCGCGCCATGCCGATCAATGCCGGGTCGAGTTCGACGTAATCGAGCCTCTCGACTGCAGGATGCTTGAGCGCCTCGGCCACGGCGCCGTTTGCTCCGCCGCCAATGAGGAGTATGCGGCGCGGCGCCGCGTGCTCCAGCAGCGCGTAGTCCACCGCCTCCTCGGCCGACGCCGGATCGGGCGCATTGGCCAGGATCGCGCCATTCGTGTAAATGCTCCGGATCGCGCCCGTCTCAGTCTTCCCCGTTTCCGTCACCACCAAATTGCCGTAGATGGAGTTGCGCTCGCCCACCACGTTGAATCCGCGCCACAGCCGCGCCCGCGCCGCTGCGTCCCACTGAGGAGCCACCCAAATCAGCAGCGGAACGGCCGCCAGCGCCGCCGCGCCCGCAAGAAGCACCGTAACCCGCCTGGTCCGCAGGAGGATCGCCGCCGCCGTGCAAACATTGAGTACGCCCACGATGGCCGCGATCTGAAAGGACTCCAAAAAGCGCACCAGCACCACGCTGGCCAGGATGCCGCCAAGTCCTGACCCCGCCGCCTCCAGCAGATACGCCGCGCTCGCCGCCCTGCGTGCCGAAAGCCCGCCTTCCGCTTCGGCCATGCGCGCCGCCGTGACAAACAGCGCCCCCGATGCCGCGCAGAAAACGCTCAGGCACACGAGCGATGTGAGCAGCATGGGCACCGGCCCTACCAGCTCGCCCGGAACGGTTTGAAAGAAGCTCTTCGCGTCGCGCAGCGCCCAGATCGTAGCCGGCAAGCTCACGGCCAGCAGGCATTCGAGGGCGGCAACGGCCCAGCGCGGCCTGTTCCTCCCCAGCCGCATTACGCCAGTCAAAGCGCTCGCGCCGGCGCTCCCCACCGCCGTCCAAAGCAGCCACGTCCCCAGCAGGATTCCCAGTGAAATCTCGTTGCCGTTGAAGACCTGGATCAACTCGCGCATCAGCACGATCTGGCCGGCGACCGCAGTGAAGCCGCAGAGCGTAAGCGCCGCGCTCGCGGCTACCGCGCGCCCGCTCGGATCGCCAGAAGCCGATCTCTCGTCAACCACTTTCACTGCTACGGAATTAAAGGCCGGCAGGCGCAGGAATGCAAGCCCGCCGTACAGACGATCGAAATAAGGGCAGAAAAGAAGGAATGGTGCGCCCGGAGAGATTCGAACTCCCGACCTAATGCTCCGGAGGCATTCGCTCTATCCAGCTGAGCTACGGGCGCGCTCCATCAGAATACCGCACTTTTCGGCTTCAATGCCCGCGCCCACGACGCAGTAGAACGCTGGTGACAGCCGCCAAGATGGCGAAGCACATAAGTTCAAGTTGAATTAGGGCTAGCTGCGGCGTTTGCGGAAGACGACTTTGAGGTCGCGGCGCCAGTGCTCGGCGAGGGCGATGAGTTCCCAATCAATCTCTGGCGAGAGGTAGCGCAGCACCGGCTCGTTGGCGGGATGGATGCGGAGGGCCGGGGCGGCAAGGACCAGGCGCGGCGGGAGCGGCGAGATCTCGACGCCGGGAAAGTAGCCGCCGCGTTCGAAGGCAGAGAGCGGAGCAGAAGCGCCCGCGGCCGGCTGTCGGTCGGCGTTGAGGGCGCGGACGCGAATCCAGTAGTCGAGCGCCTGCAAGGGTAGTTGCAGGTCTTCGTCAGCCTTCAATTCCAGAACAACCAGACGGCCGCTGTGGTCGAGGGTAAGCAGGTCCAACATGCCGCGGTCGCCGGTGGAGAGCGCGGGAACCTGAGTGTAAAGCTGCGCGCCGCGCAGTGCGGGCAGCGGATCGGCAAGGCATGAACGAAGGCGGGACTCGAGCCAGCGCTCAGGCGCCATGCGGAAGAGCGGATCGGTATGAGCGCCGTCGGCATGGCGGCTGAGAAAGAGACGGCGGAAGAGATCGCGGCAGA
>JAJXXG010000131.1 GCA_021781255.1 Acidobacteriota bacterium | reverse complement strand
TTCATTGTCGTCAGGCCATTGATGACAGGAAAACCGGTTTCGCCGAAGTTATTGGGCAAGCCAAGCAATTTGTCGTAGTTGAGATTGGGATTGCCGCCGCCGCCCACATATTGCATCCACCATTGCTGGCTCAGGTTGGTTTCCGCATAAAAGGTGGGCGAAAAGATGTGCGTATAGCCCAGTGCGCCGGCGAAGTTGGCGATTGGCAGCACCTGGTAACCGCTGGCCCCGGCAGGAAAGCCGTTGGCGGCAAGGGTGGCCGCGGAATCGCCCGGGTAATTCCGCAAGGCCCGGTTGGACTCGATATTCTGCGTATACCGCAGGAACGCCTGGTTCTTTTCACTGAAGTTGTGGTCGATGCGCCAGGTGATTGTAGGAATGACCACGTACTGCAGGTTCGGCGAGTTGAGGTTGGGCGCTACCATGGGATCGTTCGAGTTTGTGGGCTGAGGCGTAATGGAATAGATAAGCTTCGCCCCGGGAGATTCCCGCGAAGGATTAACCGTGTTCGGATTGCCGTTGTAGTTGAACTGATTGCGGCACCAGGTGTTGGTCTGCGGAGCGCCCGTTGTATAAAGCGGAAGCTGGCAGGCTCCGTTCGGCGCAGTGGTCAACGGATCGTAAATCTCCTGCAATGTTCCCGAATTATTGACCATGCCGCTGAAATCTCCATTTCTCTCTGCCATGGTCGGCACACTGGTCTGCTCTGGCGTATTGGCAGCCAGCGAGTAGCGCTCGTAGGCGAAGAACCAGAAGGTTTTGTCTTTGCCGTGATAAAGGTGCGGGATCACGACCGGGCCGCCGGCAGAGATTCCAAATTCATTGCGGATATACTGCGGCGCGACAAAATTGCTGAGGTCGTTCCTGGTTTTGGCCACGCCCCAATAGTTATTGACCGCGGTTTCAAAAAGTGAACCATGGAGTTGATTCGTGCCGGACTTGGTTGTAATGACCGCGGTTCCCGGTGTTGCATACTGGGCGGGGGCTGCGGTGAGATCGATCGAGACCTCCTGGATGGAATCCGCGTCGGGCAAGAGAGCGCCGAACGAATTGGTCTGGCCGCCAAAATTGTTGTTATTCAGAGCTACGCCGTCGGCCACATACTCGGTTGCTTCGGGCATCAATCCGTTGTCACGGGAGCCGCCCTCCATGCCGGGCGTCGAATCCGCAACCAGCGTGAGCAGGTTGCGGCCATTCATGGGGAGCTGGTTGATTCTCTGATTTTCAAGTGTCGAAGTGATGGTGCCACTGTTGGTGGTGGTCAGTTGCACCTCATTCGCTTCGACAGAGATCTGCTGCGTTACGGCGCCGGGACTCATTCTGGCGTTGATCACGGCATTCTGAGAGACCAGCAGCTCAATGCTCTGAACGTAGGTGTTCATGTTGGGCGCCGAAATGGTGACCTGGTAGGTCCCGGTGAAGAGATCCGGCACCTGGTAAAAGCCCACGCCGTTCGATTTTGTATTGGCGACTACATTGGTTGCCTGATTGACCACGTGAATGGAGGCCCCGGGCAAAACCGCCCCCGTCGAATCCGTAACGGTTCCCTGGATTGAGCCGGCTCCGCTCTGCGCCCGGAGAAGTGAGCCACCCTGCGCCAGTCCGATCACCATGGCGGCCGCAAGAAGCACAGTGGCGCGCGCGCGAGGCAAGCAATTACGGCGCCAATCCAGCCGATTGCCTCGGTTTATTTGCAGCCAGTATGGCCAAGCTGCGAGCAAGCTTTTTGCCTGTAGTAGAAATGTCGTGTGCATCATGCCTCCTCAATGAATTAGCCCTGAGCTCGTTCCGTAACCGCACTGCGCGTTTTACGGTCAGAGAATGGGGCGGTAAATTTTGACTGGGTGAACGATCTTCCTCATTGAACTCAAATTCCGGAGCCAGGAAGCCGGTTCCTCGGACCGGCGACAGCACACTCGTTCTTGCGGAATTGACCTGACCAGGGAATTGCCTCAACTTCCAAAGGACCACTGATACGACTTTTTTGAACGCATCAGCGTCGCGCCCCCATATTGCTTTAATCAAGTCAATTCGCCGTAGTCTTGACTGTAGGTAGTCGCGTCTGGCGAAGATTTCTGTTGTCCGCGGATGACAACGATGTAATATGGAAAACAAATTTAATGTGGAAGATCAGAAGAGCTCGTGCGTTGCAGAGAGCTTCAGAAAGAATGAGCAAATACCGGAGAGTGGCAGATCAACCCATTTTGAATCATCGGCTTAGTTTCTACGTGCCGGCGCAGGCCCGGTGCAAACGGCGCCAGCGCCGGCCGTAAATGGGGTTGAATTGGCGGGGTTTTGCGCGGCGCAACTCTTTCATGCGATCTTGAGAGTGATCTTGGGCCTTCGCGGAAGACTTCCCTACAGTCAGCATCGCAGACCAGTCGGCTTGCAGGAAGGTTCGAGCCGCATGCTCCGTTCTTTTCGCGGGATCGGATGGAAGTCGAGGGTGACAGGATATGACGACGGCGGCTCAACGCACAAAAACCTCGGCGGACTTCGAATCGAACTGGGCGCTTCTTGAGAGGATTGCCGCCAGCTCGCATCTGAGGCGCGCGACCCGTCTCCAGGAGCTCCTGCTCTACATCGGGAGATGCACGCTCAAGGAAGGGTTCGACAAGATCAGCGAACAGAAGATCGGGGTAGACATCTTCGGCCGTCCGGAGGGCTACGACACCAGCGCAGACAATATTGTACGGACGAGCGTGAGCGAACTGCGCAAGAGGATCGACGCCTATTTTGAGATGGAAGGCCGTGAAGAACCGCTGGTCATGGAGATTCCACGCTGGAGCTACATCCCGGTATTTACGCACCGGTCGAGCGAGAGGCCGCTGCTGAGCGAGCACCCGGCTGCCGATGCTGCGCCGGCCGCGGATCACATTCACGCCGCTGTAGAAGTTCATGATTCGCCACACGCACAGGGCTGGGTACCGATTGCTCTGGTTGCCGCCGGGCTTATTACGATTGTGCTGGCCGCGGGCTGCGTCTTCTTCTGGAGCAAATGGGCGACTTTGAACCACACCCTTTATGCATGGAAATACGAGCCATCGGTGTCAGCGCTCTGGACCAGGCTCCTTAACGCCAGCCCTGAGACCGATGTTGTCCTGGCCGATGCATCCTTCGGACTGCTTCAAGACCTGAATAAAATATCCTTCCCTTTTGACGACTATCTCAATCGCAGTTATATTGGCGAGCTTGAGGCACAACGGCCAAATCCGGAGATGCAGAATCTTCTGAACCGAATTGTGCGATGGAATATGGGCAGCCAGGACGAGTTCAAGTTAGCGCGCCGCATTCTCACACTCGATCCCCTTGGCAATAGGATCCATCTCTACAACGCGCGCGATTATATGCCGGACCTGGTCAATCGCGACAATGTGATCCTGATTGGCGGCCGCATTTCAAATCCCTGGGACGACCTCTTCGAAAGCCGCATGAACTTTAGTGTCAGGTTTGATAACGATGGCGCGGTTGATGTCGTGAATCGTGCGCCGGTAGCAGGAGAAAAGCCGATCTATTCACAGGAAAAGTCGGTGCAGTACTGCGTGATTGGCTATCTTCCCAACCCCGATCACAACGGAATCGTTCTGCTGATTGAAGGCACCGGCGCCGAGGCAACCGAGGCCGCGGGAAACTTTTTGCTTTCAGAGGGCCAACTGTCAAACTTCAAAACCATCCTGCGGGCAGCGGGATTTCCGTATTTCGAAGTGCTGCTGAAGGTCTCTTCCGTTCAGGGAACGCCGCTAACCGCTACGATTGAAGCGTATCGCGCTTATCCAAATCTGCATTGAATTGGGGTCGAGGCAGGTGCATTTCTCCTGATACCGGGGGAGCAATGGACCTTCTCCGAACAGTCGTCCAGGACCGCGCAATGATTTTAGTCGTGAAGGCGAATCAGCTCGCTGTGCGGTCTGCGCCAGCTCTTCGTTATGCAGCTACGCCGCGACTGTAACCACCGCGTACTGCCGGCAGAACAGGTTCGCGCCCCTATGCATCCTGGATGCCTCTCATCGTTCCAGATCCCTCTGCGCCTCACGATCGAAGCGAAAGACATAGCGCAGCAGGCCCGCATTGATTGCAAATAGAGCCGTTGAGGCGATGGCGGCGGGAATCAGCGTGGCATCGTGACCGCGCAGGAGCGCTTCCATGGAGAAGGTCAGCAGCCACAACTGCAGAATCACTGTAGTTACCACCAGCGCGAGGATGGCGCTGAAGAGAGTTGTCCCCTGCGTACGCAAACTCATTTACGCCTCCCATCCGGTTGCATAGAATTGATCGTCGCGCAGTTCGATCTTGACTCGCGGAAGCGCCCGCGTGGGCGGTCCGGCGACAGGCGTACCCTCGTAGACGTCAAACACACCGCGATGACACGGGCAGACGATCTGATTTGCGCGCCGGTCGTAAACAACCGCGCATGAGAGGTGCGTGCACACCTGCGAGTAAGCGACAAAACCGCCCTCGGGCGTGCGGATCGCGATGCAGGGAGACTCCGGCGTAGGATACCGGAAGAGCATGTAGTCGTTTTGCCTGAGATCGCGGGCGGGACCAAGCAGTTTGACCACGTTTGAGTCTCTGCGTACGAATCGCCGGCCAAAGGCCGTTACCCAGCTTGCCAGCGCCAACAACAGTGAACCCAGGGTCAGGAATTTGACCATCTCCCGCCGGCTCACGTAGTGATCGCCTTCCCATTCAATCGGGAAGTCGCGCTGGGTACAGTCATTCTGCCCGCAGGCAACGCAATTATCCTTTCCCGGCACAGATTCTTTTTCTACGGTCATGGCTCAACCTCCAGCATGAGCGCGACGTCGTACGGGTCTTCCGGCAGAGGTTTGGGCGTCGACTGAATCTGCACCAACTGCACGTCAACCCGTTCCACCTCACGCGGAACCATCACGTAAACTTTCGTCTTCACTTCTTCTCCCCCAAACTTCCACGAGTTCACTGGAATTCCGCGGCGCGTGCGCTGGATCTCCTCCATGGTCGTGTAGGTCAATGCGCCCGACGGGCACACCGTGGCGCACATCGGTTTCTTGCCGACGCTGCTGCTGTCGTAGCACATATCGCATGTCATCATCTGTTCAAACTCGGCCATGTACTTCGGCACTCCGAACGGACAGGACATCACGCAGTTGGAACAGGCGATGCAGCGCGGCTTGAGCGAACTCTGGACCACGCCATCCGGCGTCTTCTTGATCGCATCCGCAGGACAGACGCGAGCGCACACAGGATCTTCGCAGTGCATGCACACCTGCGGAGCGGTCTGCACGCTGTCGGCGCGTTCGATTGTCTCCAGGTGGATCATGCTGGTTCCCCGGTGGGTGTCGCACTCCGCACATGCCTGCACGCACGATTGGCAGCCGATGCAGCGGGAATAGTCGATGAAAAACTGCATCTCCG
>JAJXXG010000598.1 GCA_021781255.1 Acidobacteriota bacterium | reverse complement strand
AATCAGGAAGTAGCCCGAGTACTTCATCTGCTTGATAATCCCGATCTCAAAGTTCAACCGGGATTCGTATTCGTGCACCGGCGTGCGCAGAACCCCGCGCGCCTCCAGGTTGCGCACCGCCGTCTCCAGGCGCTTCTTCAGGCCCTCGCGGCACACCTGCTCAAAATAGCTTTCGATGGTGTGCCCATGCGGCACCGCAAACTCGGGAAACGGATTCTCCACCGGGTGCAGCTTGAAGTTGCAGCGCTCCGCGATCTCCATTGTCCGCTGCATCAGGCCAGGCGCGTCCGGGAAAAGCCGCCCCATTTCGTCGGCGCTCTTCACAAAAAACTGGTCGCTGTCGAACCGAAACCGTTCGGCGTCATGCACCTTGGAGCCGGTCTGCACACAAAGCATCACGTCGTGCGCGTGGTGATCTTCACCGCACAGATAGTGCGAGTCATTGGTGAGAACCATTGGAATTTCAAGCTCGCGCTCCAGGCGGAAGAGCTCACTCTGGATCTTGCGCTCTTGCTCCAGTCCCTGGTCCTGAATCTCCAGGTAGAAGTTGCCGCGGCCAAAGATGTCCTGGTACTGCAGCGCGGCGGCCCTGGCCTTGTCGTAATGGCCCGCCATCAGCTCTTCGCACAGCTCGCCGCTCAGGCAGCCGGAGAAGCCGATCAACCCCTGCGCGTGCTCGGCCAGGTAGCGCTTGCTCACGCGCGGTTTGCGATAAAAGCCGTGCAGCGACGCCTCTGACGTAATGCGGATAAGATTGCGGTAGCCCTCTTCGTTCTCCGCCAGCACCAGCAGGTGGTTGTACTGGTCGTTGGGCGACTCGGCGCGATGGTCCTCCGCCTTGCACACGTAGAGCTCACAGCCGAGGATGGGCTTGATGCCCTTGTCCTTGGCTGCATTAAAAAAGTGAACCGCTCCATAAATATTGCCGTGGTCGGTCATGGCGACGGAGGACTGGCCCAGCGCAGCAACACGGTCAACCAGTTTATGAATGTCGCAGGCGCCGTCAAGCAGCGAGTACTCAGTGTGCAAATGAAGGTGGGTAAATTCGGCCATGGCTGATTCTGATTCTAGCTGTTTGGCGGTGCTGGCATGCCCCTCGATTCCGCACACACATGAGCTCAGTTGAGGAAAAGCCGGACTTAATTAGAGTGGTGTCAAAGTCAATCGAATCGTGTGAGAATTGCGCCGCATGCTCTGCCGTGGTCGCGCAACTCAAAGCCCGTGGCCTCGGAACATTGCTACTCCGGAATCGCCGTAGCAACGCGCATACTGCTGCGGAATTTGTATTTACAGTCTTTTGCTTATCGTCGTGTACTGAATCCGCCCGCGAATTCGCTTATCGCGGAACACGACACCCATCGCCGGTATTCCCAGGCACCCTGCCTGGCATGTTTGGCGCCAGATGAGGACACTCTCGAAGATACAAACCATGGACATGCAATTCTCTTTGCCGCAGCTTTCTGCTGTGTGCAGCAATCGCAGTTGCCCAGAGCAGCCGCAACGCAAAACTGCGCAGGCGCTTGCGGCGTCGAGCGGCCACGCCTCCGGCCTTCATGTCCAGGCTACCAAGGCATCCGGAGCCAGGTCTTCAGTTCCACCTGCACACAAATAGGAACAGGATTCACGATTCGCGTTGCACATGCGCTGCTACTTCGAATGCCTGGCCAGCCTGGGGATGAAGTATCCGCGCCGCGCCTGCAACTGGAGGCCCTTCCGATTGGTTTTCACTTTCAGGCGATGGTAGGAGCCGTTGGGTTTCACGTTGTCCAGCGACAGCTCAAGCAGGTAGACAAACTGCGCCGCCTGCGTCAGTTCCCTTAGTCCAGTTGTCAGGTCGTTGCTGTTATGAAAGTACGTACCCCCCGTGCCATCGGCAAGCTCCGCCATTGAGTTTTCGGCGAGCGTTTTCGCGGCGCCGTGGTATTCCGCATTCAGTTGGAAGCTGCGGCGCGCAAGCGCAGGGCTCCGCTCACTGGCGTTGAATTGATTGGTGTAGAGTCCGCGCGCGTCAATGGAGCTGATCACCACGCCGGACTGCGCCGCCTGATCCATAAGCCGCGACTCGACAGCCATCAGGTCCGGTTCAATGGTGAGAAAGCCGGGCGACACGAGAATCAGCGTTCGTTGCCCCGGCAGCGGAGCCAATCTGCGCACAAACGCCGCGATAGAGGCATAAGTTGCCTGCACGTCCTGATGACCAACCGTCAGCGCGCGCCGCGCAACCAGATCCACCATGTTCTCAGCCGTAGGCAGTTCGCTTCCGGGACTCGCATCCTGTGGCGTCGTCATCGCCGGATGGCAGTTGAAATACTTCTGATTCGCATCCTGAATCGCGATGCTGTCGTGCTTGTCTTCAATCAGTACGGCCTCGTAGTAGCTGATGTCAGGACAGTCCAGGCTCTCTGCCCGAAACAGGCCAAGGGGCTGCAGGCTCATCATCGTTTGCTGCATACGTGCTCTGTCGCGGGTGAGGCCGCTATTCACCCGTCCCGAAACAGAAACCACTGCCGCCATGTCCGTTCCGGTCAGTGCGCCGGCCAGCACCTGAGCGGCCGCTTGCTGCGCATGCGCCAGGTCATCCGCGCTCATGTGGAGGTCGTCAAAGAGAAACACCGTGATGCGCTCGGGCAAGCCTGCATCCTGCTGCACGGCAACCGATGCTGCGGGCAACGTCTCGCTGCTCGTCGCGCCGGCGACGGCCGCACCGCGCTGTTCCACTGTGAATGCGGAAATGGGCCGATTCTTGCCGTTATCGAGGACTTGAAAGTTCCCCTGTTGCAAGCCACCCACGGAGCGGCCCTGCGCATCGCGGACAACCACCGGCACAAGCAGCCTGTTCACTTCGATTTTGAACGTCGGCTCGGGCGGCGCGCTGGTCTGCTGTGCGGCGGAGTGCGCGCAACAGGCAATGGCCAGCAAACCTGAGCCAAAGGCAAAGCGCAGCTTTCCCCGGTTATGCACGCTCACATTCCACTTCGCCTTCGAGGACCCGGACGGCACTGAGATTAAGTTCATGATACGCCGGATGGAAGGAGGCTGATGCCGCCGCGCAGCGCGGCATGCCGTCGCGGGCGCGGGAACTATGCGGCAGGCGCGCACTCGCCGGAATCTTCACGGCACGGCTTGCAACCAGACTGCTTTCGGTGTATTTTACTAACCAGTTAGTTAAACAGATGTCCAGACCAGACGCGATCCGCTCCCAATCCGAACGCTCCAGCCAGAGCCGAACCCGGATTCTGAAGGCAGCCCTGTACGAGTTCAGCACGTACGGCTTTGCCGGCGCGCGGACAAACCGCATTGCCGACGCCGCGGGGGTGAACAAGGCGCTGCTCTATTACTACTTCGACAGCAAGGAAAAGCTCTATGCGGCGGCGCTTGAGCTGATTGCCGGCAAGGTCTACGAGCGCTCCATGAAGGTCTATCAGCACGACGCCACGCCGGGCGAACGGCTGCTGCGCACAGCGCTGGACCACTTCGACCGCATCCTGACGCAATGGGAGTTCCAGAGCATGATGCAGCAGGAGATGATGCGCCACCATAAGGGTGAAGCGGGGGCGCTGCCGATTCTGGTGGAGCGCTTCTTTGCGCCGCTGCAATCGGCGTATCAGACCGTGGCGCGCGAAGGCATCACGTCCGGCGAGCTGATCAACGCGGACTGGATGCAGATTCAACTCGCCGCGCTCGGCGCGAATGTCTTCTACTTTCTCAGCGCGCCGGTGCTCCGCATGACTTCTCGCGTTGAACCCCTTTCGCCTGAGGCGCTGGCTGCACGCAGAAAAGCGCTGGTCGAGTTCCTGGGCCAGGCCATCTTTACGGACAGGCGGCACGGTGCTGTGCTGGCTGCGCGCGTGTTGTCTGATACTCCCATGCCCGACGCGAAGCAGAACCGACTGTTTTTTCGGAGGAAGAATGAACGCGCGTAACAGGGTATTCCTCATCCTTGGGCTGCTGCTTGCCGGCTCGCTGATCTGGTATCTGCTCACTGCACGGCCGCCGTCTGAGTTGAAGCTGATTGGCACCGTGGACGCAAACGAAGTGATGGTCAGCGCCAAGATTCCCGGCCGCATTGAATCGCTGGCGGTGGA
Source organism: Acidobacteriota bacterium (assembly GCA_021781255.1). The sequence goes on along the minus strand of JAJXXG010000598.1, from coordinate 1,312 downwards.
TGAAGGACAGACCGTCAAAGCAGGACAGCTTGTCGCCGTGATAGAGAGCGACGACCTGAAAGCCGCGCACAAGGCCGCTACGGCTACCGTGTCAAGCAGCCGCTGGAAGCTGAGCGAGACGGTGGAGACCGAGCGCCAGACCCGCGGCGAAACCAGCAGCGCCACGGTGAACGCCGAAGCGCAGGTGCGGGCCGCCAAGGCAATGCTGGCCCAGGCGCAGGCACAGTATGAACGCCAGAAGGCCGACACCACGCGCACCGTGGCCCTGGCAGCGCAAGGCATTATGAGCGCGCAGGCGCGGGACGAGGCAGAAACCAGCCTGCAGGCGGACCAGGCAGCGGTGAAGGCAGCTCAGGAAAACATTGCCGCCGCCGAGGCATCGCTGCGCCAGGCGCACGCGCATCAGTTGCAGGCCGCCGCTGCCGCGCGCACCGTTGACTCGACCCGCGGGCAAATGCAGAACGCAAAAGCGCTTGCCGACCAGGCCGCCGTGGAGCTGGGCTACGCGCAGGTCTTTGCACCGGTCAGCGGCCCTGTCAATGTACTGGCCGCACGCCAGGGTGAGGTGATGCCCGCGGGCGGAACGATTGCAACCATCATGGATTTGTCCCAGACCTGGGTCTATGCGCCGTTGCCTGAAACCTACGCGGACGCGGTGCAACTGGGCGACAGCCTGCGCGTGGTGATGCCAAGCGGCGCAACCGTGCAAGGCAAGGTGATTGCCAAATCCGCCGAAGCCGACTTTGCCACGCAGCGCGACATCAACGGAGGCCGCAAGCGCGATATACGCACCGTCCGCCTCAAGCTGCTCATTGACAATCCAGGCCAGCGCTTTGTGCCCGGAATGACGGCTGAGGTCTTTATCCCAAGGAGCAAACTGGCCAAGCCATGACAGCGCCTGCGCAATCCAGTTCGTCCCTCCATCGCAACGGCAACGGCGCTCCCGCGCCACCAGCCGCAATTGCGGTTGAAAACATCGTCAAGCGCTACGGCGACTTTGAGGCGGTCAAAGGCGTCACCTTTTCCGTTGCCGAAGGTGAGATATTTGGCCTGCTCGGCCCGAACGGCGCAGGCAAGAGCACGCTGATCCGCATGATGACCACACTGATTCCGGTGACGGCGGGCAAGGCCATCGTAGCCGGTCACGACGTGACGAAGGAGCCGGACGCCGTGCGCCGCATGATTGGCGTGATTCCGCAGGCTCTGACCAGCGACCAGGATCTCACGGTCGAAGAAAACCTGAGCATCTACGCAAAGCTCTACAGTGTGCCGCGGGCGCAACGCGAGAAGAACATTGCCGAAGTGCTTGAAG
>JAJXXG010001274.1 GCA_021781255.1 Acidobacteriota bacterium | reverse complement strand
AACCTCGTAGTCGTTGACGGCGAGCGAGTCAGCGGCTTTCGTCGCGTGCTCCTGCCGCTACCGGCCGCCCGCCCACCAGCGAAGCCATCAGCTTTCCCTCTTCATCCACGGCAACCAGATTCGCCGGCTGCCCCACGGCCAGCGTGCCGGCTCTACGCCCAAGTCCGGTCATCGCCGCCGGGTTTGCCGTCAGCAGCCGCAGCGCCTGTTCCAGCGGCGCCCTTGTGAACGCAATAAAGTTTTTGAGCGCCTTGTCGAGCGTGAGCACGCTGCCGGCCAGCACGCCGTTGGCCATGGCTTTGCCGCCCTCAACCTGTACCGCGAATGTTCCCAACTGATGCTCCCCGTCAGGCATGCCCGCCGCGCTTATGGCGTCCGTCACCAGGATCGCGCGCTCAGGCCCCTTGGCGCGCCACCACAGTTTCACCATCTCCGGGGCGGTGTGGATGCCATCGCAGATCAGCTCTGAAAACAGCGCATCGTCGGTTAGCGCGACGCCCAGAATGCCGGGCTCGCGATGATCCAGTGGGCGCATGGCATTAAAGGTGTGCGTGGCGCTGGTCGCTCCGGCCGCAATCGCGGCGCGGGTTTCAGCCGCGGTGGCATTGGAGTGGCCGACGGAGACGCGCACGCCGCGCGCAACTGCATGTGCCACAAGCTCTGTTGCGCCCGGCAGCTCGGGGGCCAATGTCATCAGCCGCACCTGGCCTTCGGCTGCCTCAAAGAGCCGGTCGAAGACAGCCAGGTCCGGCGCCAGCAGGTGCTCGGCGGGCTGAACGCCGCGTTTCGCGTGAGAGAGAAACGGTCCCTCAAGATGGATTCCGACAGGCCGCGCCAGGGGTTCACTGTTTGAGTTGCGTTCGTCAACCAAACTCGGTTCCCGAATCAGCCTGGCCAGGCCGGAGACGGCGCGCAACGTTGCATCCAGCGGAGCGGTCACAGTGGTTGCAAGAAAGCTGCCTGTGCCGTGCGCGGCCAGCAGCGATCCGATCGCGGCCAGAGCTTCGGGAGTAGCCTCCATCACGTCGTGGCCGGCAGCCCCATGAATGTGCGCGTCGAAAAATGCCGGCGACAGCGTCGCGCCCGGAAAGCGGAATACGGCAGCGTTGCTGGCAAGCTCGGCGGCAACTTCGGTACTCGGCCGGCTGGCAATGGACGCGATCCGGCCGTCCTCGATCACGATCGCGGGCTCGTCGATCAGCCCATTCCCGTCCCAAAGCCTTCTCGCGGTAACTGCGGTTTGCATAGCGCCAATTCGCATATCACACGACTACCTTTAATGCCGGAAGATCTGGAGCTTCTCATTTTCCGTGCTGCCGGGTATTGCTCCAAATGATTTGGCAGATGCCGATGACCACCATAATCGCGCCATACATTGCCCAGTGCTGATCGCCCTGCATGAAGCTGCGGCTCAGCGCTCCCCATGCCAGGTTCAGTCCCTGCAGAATCCAGATGCCTCCCATCAGCACCATCAGCACTCCGACCAGGCTGCTGATTACCCGCATAATCAAGTTGAACGCTCGACGCACCAGGCACCTCCGGACGAAACTCTGCGCGAATTCTACCACCCCGTCAACCCTTGTCATCCTGACTGCCGCTGTTGTCAGGTCAAACCTTACTGGAGAGTGTTCTAAGCTTTCTCGTGGGCGCCGCCGGGGGCAAATTTGTCTCAGCTCGGGAAGCTGCCGCTTTCGCGTAAAATGATCAATATATCGGCCATGGAGGCTGAAGCTCTGTTCGCTTCGTTTTTCATCTCTCTGCGCACTGCCTGCAGCCCGCTCATGGGGCTCGAACGGGGCATGGCCGCTTATCTGGCCTTTGCTCCGCAAACCGGGCTGCGCCACTACCTGAGGGCGATGCTGAACGACCCCTTCGCCAAGCTGCCGCACCCCTGGAACTGGTTCGATGCGGCGATGCTGCTGCCCTACTTCGCGGTGATGATCGCCCTTTCGGTCTACGGCATTCATCGCTACACGATGTGCTACCGGTACTTTAAGTACAAAAAGAACTACAATCCCAATCCCCCGCGGCACTTTGAAGAACTGCCCCAGGTCACCATCCAGCTTCCCATCTTCAATGAGCAGTTTGTCATTGACCGGCTGATCGATGCCGTTTGTGGCATGGACTATCCTCGCGAGAAGCTGGAAATCCAGGTCCTCGACGACTCCACCGACGAAACGCAGGAGGTGGCCCGCGGCATCGTCGACCGCTATGCCGCGCTTGGGGCGCCCATCGTCTATATTCACCGCGCCAACCGTCACGGCTTCAAGGCAGGGGCGCTCGGGGACGGCCTTAAGGTTGCAAAAGGCGAGTTCATTGCCATCTTCGACGCCGACTTCGTCCCCCCGGCCGACTGGATCATGAAGGTCGTCCACCACTTTGCCGAGCCGGAGATAGGGATGGTGCAGACCCGCTGGGGGCACCTCAACCGCGACTACAGCATATTGACCCAGATTGAGGCCATCCTTCTGAACGCCCATTTTGTGATGGAGCAGGGCTCCCGTTCGCGCTGCGGCGAATTCTTCAACTTCAACGGCACCGCCGGCATGTGGCGGCGCCAGGCCATCACCGACGGCGGCGGATGGCAGCACGACACGCTCACCGAAGACACCGACCTGAGCTACCGCTCGCAGCTAGCCGGCTGGAGATTTAAATACCTGCCCGATGTTGAGTGCCCGGCCGAGCTGCCGATTGAGATGACGGCCTTCAAAACCCAGCAGGCGCGCTGGGCCAAGGGGCTTATCCAGACCTCCATCAAAATTCTGCCCAGGGTATTCCGGTCGCAGGTGTCGTGGAACGAAAAGTGGGAGTCTATCCAGCACCTCACGGCAAACCTCAGCTATCCGCTCATGGTTGTCATGTCGGCATTTCTGATGCCCGCCATGATCTGCCGCTTCTACCAGGGCTGGTTCCAGATGCTGCTCATCGATTTTCCGCTCTTCACCGCCTCCAGCTTCTCCATCGCGGTGTTCTACCTGATGAGCGAGCGCGAGCTCTTCCCCAAAACCTGGAAGCGGACCTTCTACTATCTGCCGTTCCTTATGGCTCTCGGCATCGGTCTCACGGTCACCAATACCAAGGCTGTAATGGAAGCGTTACTTGGCATTAAGAGCGCCTTTGTGCGCACACCCAAGTACCGCGTGGCGCAAAAGGGCGAAAAATCGCAGGCCGCCAAGTACCGCAAACGCCTGAAGCTTGCACCGTGGATCGAGTTGCTCCTTGGCTGTTACTTCGCCGCCGCCATTTACTACACCTTCACGAACAACAACTACTTCACCGCGCCATTTCTCATTCTCTTCGTCGTCGGCTATTGGTACACCGGCCTGATGAGCCTGCTGCAAGGCCGCTTCGAGCGCTGGCGCACCGGCGTCGACCCCAAAGAGTCGAGCCCCAAGCCGTTCCCGGTGGGCGTGTAAAGCGGCGCAACCCGGCCGCGCGGCGTACGCAGCCGGCGCGCTTTACGCTTCGATGCTGTTGCCATTTCGCATCGGCCATCCGCCGCTGCGCATTTCATGGAACGAGATCCGGATCGGCAAGGCCAAATTCCTCTGGCGGTCCTATGTCCTTCTGACGATTGGCAACCAGGAACGCATTCCCATGCGCATCTCCAAGCGCATGGCTAGCAATCTCGGAGTCTTTGATCGGTTTCCTGCCTGTCCGTCCGCCCTCGCGCGAGGGTGACCTTCGTTGCTACCGTTTTCAGCCCGGTGCAAATGCTTGCCTTGCGCTGTGCTACATTTACGCCATGATCTGGAAGAAATTGGCGACGATCGCCGTGCTTCTGCCCGTCGCCCTTGCGCCCGCAGCGCTCGCCGCGCAGACAGGCCATCAAGCCGCTCCTCCGCATCAAACTGTGCCGCCCGCCGCGCAAGACACGCCGGCTCCAGCGGCTCCAGACCAATCATCCCCTTTCACGGATGCTCAGGCGCTAACTGCCAACCCGGCAACACCACCCAATTGCGAAGGCGCTGCGTGCGATGCCAAATTGCCTCATATCACCATTGCCACTCCCGCGCCGGCGCCCGCGCCGTGGCCCCTGCAGGAACGCATCGCTTGGACGGCGAGCCTGCTTCTGACCATCGTGGCCTACGTAGGCATCATTCTTGCCCTCTCCGCGCTGCGCAAAATCGAGCGCCAGACACGCTATGGTGAAACCGCCGCCCAGGCGGCCGCCGATAGCGCCAATGCGGTGTTGCTTCTTGCGCAAACGCAGGCTGAAACCCAGAAGCGGGTAGAACGCCCCTGGATTCTTGTCGCCGCCGAGCCCGCGCCCGGCGTTCCCAACAGCTTCACTATCGTCGCCACCAACCGCGGTCGCGGTCCGGCCCGCATCGTTGCGCTTAACGAGGAGGTCACCACCGCTGCGGATGAATCGCAACTGCCCGCAGCCCCCACTTACACCAGCGAACCGCGCACCCCCGTCGTTCCCATGATTCTGCTGCCTGGCGAATCCACCGCTGTCAAGTCGTTCCGCCGCGACGACGTGAGATTGATTTGCGATACCGAGGAACACCTGCGCCGTGTGGAAGAGTGGGAAGAGAAGATCTATTTCTATGGAGTAGTGGCCTATCGGGATCTGCGCTCACCCGACGAGAAGCAAGTCTATGAAACTTCGTGGTGCTGCTGGTACATCCACGGCCGCCAGAAAAGCGGCATGGTTATGGCCGGCCCTCCTGAGTACAACCGGCATAGTTAGTTCAGGCCCCGATGCGAACCGGGATGTGTGCGCGTAAAGCTCACTTCCCCGTTCCGCCCACCGACCACTATCAGGATTTGCGCACCGACATGGCACTGAAAATGTTGCAGTGCGGCCTTCATGTCGAATGCCATCACCACGAAGTGGCCACCGGCGGACAGGCGGAGATCGACATCAAGTTCGACACGATGCTTCGTTCCGCCGATCACATGATGCTCTTCAAGTACATCGTGCGGAACGTAGCCAACCAGTACGGCAAAACCGTAACGTTCATGCCGAAACCGCTCTTCGGGGACAACGGCAACGGCATGCACACCCACCAGTCGCTCTGGCTGAAGGGCAAGCCGCTCTTCGCCGGCGATCAGTACGCCGGGCTTAGCCAGACCGCTCTCTGGTACATCGGCGGCCTGCTGAAACACGCCGCGGCCATCGTCGCCTTCGCCGCGCCCACCACCAATTCCTACAAGCGCCTCGTGCCCGGCTTCGAAGCGCCGGTCAATCTGGCCTATTCGCGCCGGAACCGCTCCGCCGCGGTCCGCATCCCGATGTATTCCGCCAGTCCCAAGGCGAAGCGCGCCGAGTTCCGCCCGCCCGATCCCTCCTCGAACACCTATCTGGCCTTCGCCGCCATGCTGATGGCCGGCCTCGATGGCATCGAGAACAAGATCCATCCCGGAGAGCCGCTCGACAAGGACATCTACGATCTGTCGCC
>JAJXXG010001158.1 GCA_021781255.1 Acidobacteriota bacterium | reverse complement strand
TGCTGCTCTCTCGCGCGGCATCCTGCGAGGGTGACCCAACCAACTAGGAAAATGACAACCGGATCATCGGTCTTGTCCGTCTTCTCGACTTTGTTGGTGATCGCCTGGAATGTGCAAAATCTACCGCGGCGCAATCCGAATGGTTGTGGCGCGAGCCCTTGCACTGATCATGGGCTTGAGGTAAGGACTTTTCGTGTATTTGGCTCGATAGGCTTCGTCTATCCGATCGTTCGTGGATCCGTCCTCCACTGGTTCGAAGGCGACCTCTTTCGTCATAGCGGCGGAATTGATTCGCCCAGCCTTCTGCCGCAAGGCGGCCTGATACCAACGAGATTCAATCCCGTTGTAGGCGCGCACGTAAAGGGCATCCTCCAGGACCACTGACCAGATCCAGGTCGGAGTCCCGTAGGTGGCACCATCCTCACGAAATGGCGAGATGTGCAGATCATCGGCGCCGGCGATTTTGCGGAGCTTTTCTTTTGACCATGCGGCCATTGTGATCTCTCCTTCTTCAAAGTGCGCATAGATAGGGAATAATTCCTCATGGCGATCCCTTCTTTGGTAGAGATTGCCTCCCACCAGAACGAAGCACTCAGAGACCGGTCATTTTAAGCACAGCTTCAGGAAGTCGGGCGCCTTCAAGCTTCATCCTGGAAGAAGCTTCGTCGATTTGCTTGAGATCGTTCTCTGTCAACTCGACACTTACCGCGCCGAGATTTTCTTCAAGACGATGCAATTTGGTGGTTCCCGGTATCGGCACGATCCACGGCTTCTGCGCGAGCAACCATCCGAGTGCGACCTGTGCCGGTGTCGCGCCTTTGCGCTCCGCAACGCTTTTCACCAGCTCAACCAGGACCATGTTGGCCTTGCGCGCCTCGGGCGAGAAGCGGGGCACGATGTTCCTGAAGTCGGTGGGATCGAACTTCGTATTCTCGTCGATCTTTCCCGTCAGAAACCCGGCGCCGAGCGGGCTGAACGGAACGAAGCCGATTCGCAGCTCGTCCAGTGCCGGCAACAACTCAGTCTCTGGCCCGCGGTAGAAGAGCGAATATTCGCTCTGCACCGCAGTGACCGGCTGCACTGCGTGCGCACGGCGAATGGTCTGAACCGCTGCCTCCGACATGCCGAAGTGCTTCACCTTTCCCTCGGCGATCAATTCCTTCACCGCTCCCGCTACATCCTCGATTGGCACGTCTGGATCAACACGGTGCTGATAGAAGAGGTCGATGCAATCGGCGCGCAGGCGCCTCAGGCTGGCGTCGGCAACAACCTTGATATGCTCGGGGCGGCTGTTGGTGCCGCTCCGGCGCGCACCCGTTTCAAGATCGATGTCGAAGCCGAACTTGGTGGCAATGGTTACCTTGTTGCGGATTGGCTCCAGCGCTTCGCCGACAAGTTCTTCGTTCGCAAATGGCCCATACGCTTCAGCCGTATCGAAGTGCGTGACACCAAGATCGTGTGCCGCACGAATCATCTTAAGCATCTCGCCCTTGTCGGCTGCAGGGCCATAAGCTGACGTCATGCTCATGCAGCCCAGGCCGAGAGCGGACACTTCCAAATCCTTGCCTAACATGCGCTTTTGCATCGCTGCTCCTTTATGCTGTGTGCGTGCCTTTTCCGTTAACGATTGGTGAGACTCTAAAGTTGAACAGGGTATCTGACTCCTTGAATATCGATTGCGGTGACAGCATCTCGAATGGCCGTCAGGTCCTCTGCCGTGAGCTCTACGCTGGCGTCGCCGAGGCTTTTTCGAGACTGTGCAACTCGTGGTTCCTGGGTCCGGCACGATCCACGGCTTCTGCACCATCAGTCATGACGGCGCGATTTGTGCGGGAACAGCTTGCTCCCGCGCAGTCCAACTCTTCACAAACTCCACGAGCGCCAAATCTCGTCGCTGAATCTTTCGATTTCTGTGGCTAATTCTTGTTGCTATTCAGTTTGACCGGCCTAAGCAGATGCGAGAACGTGAGTTGGGCGAGCTTCCACTTGCCATTTTCCTGAATATAAACCTCTGTCACCATAAAGGGGTTGGTGACTTCGTGGCCACCAACTGCTGCCTGCAAATCGATGTCCTCTAGCAGGATGGCCGTGCTGCCAAATATGCGGGCGTCAACTGCGTAAACCACGGCCTTCTTGTACCAGATGCCACCACTCTTGATGGTGGCCAGTTCCTGGGTCTTTCCCCAGGTTCCTCCCATGTGAGTGAACATGGCTTTGTCATCAAAAAGTGTCTCTAAGGAGTCCACCTTCTTCTCTGCCATCCAATCCCATTTCATGTTTGAGATATTGATGACTTCCTGCTGCTCGGGTGTGGGATTGGCGGCAGTCTTGATCGACTCAGTTGGTGGCTGTGGCGGCGCTTGTTGTGCGTAGGACGCCGGCGCAATCAGTGTTGATAGAAGTAAACTTAACATTGCAGTTTTCATGGCTCTCCTTCGATTTGTGTGGTTGACCCGTGAAAGAACTTGAAGTCGCGAGGCCGATCGTTCAAGCTACGCGGATACAGGAAGAATTCTGCACGCAGGGTTAGGGGGCCGATCTTGCCTTTATCCCGTTTTTGCCCAAGCCCCGGCCGTCCAAGGCGGAAAACAAATCACTGCGGAGATAATCGTGAACAAGCTTTGTGCGTCCCATCATCCTTAAACCCTCCCGTCTCTCCGATATTCGTAGTGCATTCTTGAGACCGGGAATCCGCGCCCAACCTGCTGCAGGCGCCACGGTGAGCCCAACTCCGGATTGCCTAAGGTTAGCCCGGGAATAATCCGCCTGCCCTGCGAATCCCGCCAATATTACCTCCAATCGCGCCAATCCATCTTTGGCATGTTTGGCGCGTCTCGCAGCTAATCTGGCGCATACTGCATGGTGGAAAAGGGCGGAGTTCGATACGCTCTAGAAGGAGGACTTCGCCATGCTGAAGCACTTCCGTGTTCCGGGGCGCCTTGCCGTCAAATTGCAGGAGCTTGGCATCTCAATTCCCTCGGTGCTGCGCAGAGCCGGACTTCCGCGGGATCTATTCGATCAGACGCGCATCCTCGTCTCGACCGACGAGTTGTTCGCGCTCTGGCGCGCCATCGAGGCCGTGAGTTCTGACCCGCTGATCGGTCTCAAGCTGGGCGTAGAAACGAAAACAGAGCGCTTTCACCCGATGGCTATCGCGGCGCTCTCCACACAGAATCTTGTGGCGGCATCAGAGCATATGGCTCGCTACAAGAGACTGACGGCCCCCGAAGAGATTCTTACTCTACTCGACGCCGAGGAGTTCCGTGTTGGATTCCGGTGGCTGCTTGCGGTGGATGCAGAGCCGCAGATTCTTACCGATTATTGTTTTTCGTGGGTGCTCTCGCTCGCCCGGCACGGCACCGGAACGCAGCTACGCCCCCTTCGCGTTGAGTATGTGCAGCAGCCTGCGAGCCTGCGCGCCATCGAGCGAATCTTAAGCTGCAAGGTGGTGGGCGGTGCTTCGCGCAACGTGATCGTCTTTCGCGCCTCGGATGCCACCGCACCCTTCGTCACTCGCAACGCCGAACTGCTCGATCTTCTCGCGCCGCAGTTTGAAGAACAGTTGCGGCAGTTTAAGGGTGAGGACAGTTTCATCGAGCTGGTGCACCGAGCTATTCAGGACCGGCTGACAGGACAGCGCCCTTCCATTGATGCAATCTCGCAAGTGCTCCACATGAGTCCGCGCACATTGCAGCGCCGCTTGCAGGAATCCGGTTCCAGCTTTCAACGAGTTTTAGATGAAGCCCGGCATCAGATGGCGCGGTATTACCTATCCAACTCAGTGTTGGAGTTGAATGAGGCCGCATATCTGCTTGGCTTTGAAGATCCGAACTCATTCGGCCGTGCCTTTCGCGCCTGGGAAGGCGTGCCACCAAGCGATTGGCGCGACACTCACCGTAGTTCTGGTCCGAATTAGAGTACGTGGTGTAGCACAAAGTTTCGCTGGCTGCATGAGCGAGCGCGTAATCGCCAACGTGCTCATTGAGATCTATCAACGGGTGCGGTGTATTTGAATGTACGCGTCTTGACGCAGCCGATTGGTGCGATCCGGCCGTTGATCTTCCTGGGGCAAGGATAGGCGTTTTTCGAGGGCTCTTGTCGCAGCCGCCACGTAAATTTGAATGTCGTTGAGGATGCTGCGCTGCTGCTTCAGCTTCCGGGTGGATCGGATATCCGGCGACGCGGTCCTCGTCGAGCCGATTGCGGGGTTCGTGGTTGGCCTGATCGAGATGCTTCCGATGGTGGCGGCAGTTGCCGAGACTCTGTCGCCGGCAAGGAAGCGGAAGGTGGTCGACAGGAGCATCTGTAAACACAGGAAGGTTGCGGAGTTTTCGACCATGCACTGTTCCTCCGCAGGCTGACTGGCGAGGTCATGGCGTACACCTCGAACTCGTGCTTGGGAATATGCCGCGGGGCAGGGCCGGTCAAGCTCTCATGCGCCTCGTCGGCGACGGCCAGGAGCTCCACGTCAGCCGCAACCCACCCGGTGCGAAAATGGCCACCAGTGAGCTGAGTGGTCTGCGCCCGGCTGAAGCTGGTCATGCGTTCGATAAAGCCCGCAGAAGCTCTTTGGTGCGCCGACCTTGAAGCGGATTCTCCTGATGGCAGAGCAGGCCCTCCAACCCCCAGCCGCAAATCTCCGCGCGACCGCAACCGGCAAGACTCAGACTCTTCAAGGCAGCAAGAAATGCCTCGATCTCAACCAAACTCAACTTCTCTCCTTCAAGCACGCTGATCATCCAACCTCAGCTTGGCCGCTCATACTCCTTCAGGCTCATCTTGCGTTGAAAGGCGGTAAGTCTTTTCCTCAAACCGGGTTCCTGCTAGACTGATAAGGTCCACAACGCAGGCGCGTAGCTCAGTTGGTTAGAGCGCTTCCTTGACACGGAAGAGGTCGCTGGTTCGAATCCAGTCGTGCCTACCATTAAAATCAATAACTTAGACGCATTCGCCTCCCTTCACTTTGTCGCATTCTTGTCGCAAACTCCAAAACCACCCCACGAGCAGGCTTTGAGGCCGCCGCGTCTGCGCCCGAAGTGCGAGGCTGCTCATGCGGAAATGCTCCGCCGTTTTGCATTGCCACAGCGTTGTGAGCTTCCTCGCGGCTGGTCTGAGCCTGCGCTTGAGGCGTCGGCTCCGTTCCCGGCGTAGGGATGCCGCTCAACTCTTCGTGTATGGAGTTGATCGTAGACCGGACGCCGCTTTCGAGCGACTGCATATAGACATCTGTGGTCGTCGCCAAGCGTGTGTGACGTAGAATTCCCTGGATGTCCTTGACGTGGCCCTTGTCCTTGGCCAGCGTCGCAATGGTACGGCGGATGACCTGGAATGTCAGCTTCGGCAGCCCCAGTTCTTTGGCCAACTTGTGCAGCACCCGATTGCGATAGTTGCTCGAATCGATGAATCCGCCTCCG
>JAJXXG010000265.1 GCA_021781255.1 Acidobacteriota bacterium | reverse complement strand
CGAAATTGAACGCCCGCGGATCAGAGTCCGATCCGTATTCGGCGATCTTGCGGTAGTTGATGTCGCCGGTCAGCTCGGTCGAGTCCTGGTTCTTCTCGTCCTTGGGCTGGAACGTGCCGATGCCGATGCGGTCCTGCTCGGACAGCACGAGGCGCTTGACCTTCACGTGCTGCATCACCTTCTCGAAGTCGAGCTGGCTCATCTCGGTTTCGAGCGTCAGCTCCTCGGTGTTGGCGAAGGCCGCGATCGCGGAGGTATCCTGATCAACCATCTCGAAGTCGGGCTTCGGGGTGTAGTTCAGGATGCTGGGCACGGCCAGCAGGCCGGTTCCGGAGCGCGACTGGCTGGTGACCGTGCAGCGGCCCGACGGCAGCATCAGCTATCTCATCTTTATTGCGCCGGAACGAAACTTTAACGCGCTGCGACCCACGTTCAAGCGGATTCTCAGCACGTTTTCCGTACGGTAGGCCGTCAGCAGCCTGCCTGCACACAGATATGCCCCATTTCGGGTAGCGCCACAGGAATATGGCGCGCCCGGAATGGGGCTTTGTTGTGAGCAGCCAGCCGGAAAATCGCGGAGCGGACAGGCGGGTCTGGCTGCTCATGGCTCGATGAGTTTATTGGGGCTTCCCCTTTCCGCCGGTCGGCCGTGAGGAAACGATCTTGATATCCAGCCAGGATTTCTCCCCATCCCAGCTAACCGTGGTGATGGGCGAGGAGATATCCGCCACGCCCGTGATGACGGCGTTCCTTGACACGGAGCCGCCGACGCCAAGGTTGGCCACCGGGTCAAGCTGGAAGGTGACGCGCCAGTTGCCTTCCTTGGTTGTGTCGGGAGCGGCGCTGCACTGCGACAGCATCCAGTTGTAGCCGTAGATCAGGGCGCCACTGACATTGATTTCGGCGGCATAGTTTCCGGGTCCATCGCCTGCCGTGGTGTAGACGGTCTTATCCACGCTGCAGCCGTTCTCGACGGGCTGACCATCCGATCCGATTTTCTCGATCATCAGGTGCGCGGTGATGGAGTAAACGGTGCGTCCCAGGCTGAGCGCGGGTTCGCCGGTTGTGCCCTGGGTCTCCGTCCGGCGTGAGCCAAGCAGAGAGGCCATCGGGTAGCCGATCATGGCAACCGGCTGGCGCAGAACCGTCTCCACGCGTACTGGCTGTGTGGCCGTCCAGCTCTGGCTGATGAGGTTGTCGCCCCAGTCCACCTGCACCTCGGGGGACGGTCCTTCCGGAGCAAGCTCCCACTGGGCGCGCCATGTGTTCACGGTGTTTTGAGCGTAATAGTCTGGATTTGCCGCATACGGCTCCACCAGCCATGGAAAGGCGGTATAGGTGGTGTCTGCGGCAGAGGGCCGCAGGCCGGTTGCATCCCCGGGGTCCGGCACGGTGATGGAGAGTTCCGGATCGGTTGTGCCCCAGGTCAGGTCGGATGGAATCTGGGCGCCGCCGATTCCGTATCCCTCTGCAAAGAGGACGGGATAGGACAGGTTATTGCCATATCCGGTGGTTTCGCCCGCTTTCCCGCCTCCTCCTTTCTGTGCGTATGCCGAAATCGCACAGGCCAAGGCCAAGATTGAGACTGACATTGCCAGGTACTTTGCCCTTTCTTGCATGACGAAGCTCCTTTATCGGTAGTTCTTCTGCAGCGAGCAATAGCAACAGGCGTGATAGCCTGCCACAGTTCGCCTGTGGCAGATGTGACGGGTGTCATGCGCACGGGTGATTCAGGGAACATTGCGTTGACAGGCAAAGTGTCCGCATGTGGCAGGGCGCAGCCATGCCGAAGCGTGCCCCGTTGCATAAGTGGTGTCTCCAGAGTGGAGTAAGGAAGCTGTAGCGGCTCACGCCGGCGCGTGCCGCGTTTTGGTGGCGTGAAAATCTACGTGAGGAAGAACACGGAGGCGAACGCCGCCAGCGCCGCCACGGCCTGCACGCCAAGCACCCGCAGCGCCGGGCCGGGCGTTGTGCGCAGCCACTTCCACGCGAAGTAGGCGACCAGCGGAGCCTGCCCGGCCATCAAGAGCTGAAACAGGTGGGCCGCCGCGCCCTCATCGGCCTCATGAGCGGTGCCGAAGAGCGCCGCGTGCCCCAGAACAATCGCAAGCGCGCAGAGCGACATTGCCATTGGTAGCAACGCACTCGGTTTGGTCCACAACGTCTTCTGCATCGGAGCCTCCACTGCGGGCAGGCTGAGCCGGGCACCCCTGCCTGCCGGTTACTGTTTGGGCCTCTTATAGAACGGCAACGGCACCTGCCGCGCCCGCACACGATTGCCGCGCACGTCCACCAGCAGATCCGCGCTCGAGGCAACCACCTCGGCGGGAAGCAGGGCCATGGCGATGTTGGTCTTGAGGAAGGGCGCGGGCGAGCCGGAGGTGATGGCTCCGATCGTGTTGCCGTCGAGATCCAGCACGGCGTAGCCATCCCGCGCAATGCCGCGCTCCACCATCTGCAGCCCGGCGATCTTGCGCCGAGGGCCGCCCGACTCCCGCACGCCGAGCAGGGCATCCCGCCCGAGGAAGGAGCCCTTGTCGAGCTTGAGCCAGCGGTCCAGCCCGGCCTCCAGCACGTTGATCTCCTCTGAGATTTCGTGTCCGTAGAGGCTCATGCCGGCCTCCAGCCGCAGCGTGTTGCGCGCACCCAGCCCGCATGGCCGGATGCCGAACTCCGCGCCAGCCTCCAGCAGGGCCTCCCACATCTTCACGGTGGTGGCCTCGTCGCTGGGGGTGTAGACCTCGAATCCGTCCTCGCCGCTGTATCCGGTGCGGGCAATCAGCACGTTGTGGATGCCGGCGACCTGGCCCCAGGTGAACCAGTAGTTGCGGATGGCGCCCAGCTCCACTTTGGTCAGCTTCTGCAGGGTCTCCAGCGCGCGCGGTCCCTGCACGGCCAGTTGCGAGTAGTAGGCGGAGTAGTCGGTCAGGTGAATTCCGGGCCAGCCGCCCACCTGCTGCCGGACCCAGGCAAAGTCCTTGTCCTTGGTGCCCGCGTTGACCACCAGCAGGTAGTCGTTCTCGCCCAGCCGGTGCACCAGAATGTCGTCTACAAACGTGCCCTGCGGCGTAAGCAGCGCGGAGTAGTGCGCCTGGCCGTCCTTCAGCCGGGAGGCGTCGTTCATGCTGATCTGCTGCACCGCCGCCAGCGAGCCGGGGCCGCGAAACTGGATCTCGCCCATGTGGCTCACGTCAAACAGGCCCACGCCCGTGCGCACGGCCATGTGCTCGGCAATCAAGCCGCCGCCGTTGCCCGGATACTCGACCGGCATATCCCAGCCGCCAAAGTCCACCATCTTGGCCTTCAGCGCCCGGTGGGTTGCATTCAGGGCGGTCTTCTTCAGTGCGGCAGCAGGAGCAGCGGAGCTGGCCATTGGGCATTTCCTTTCCGGAACCGTAATCTACGGTAATAACGATAGGGATGCCCCCGCCGCCGGGTCAAACCACCCGCGCAGCGGCATGCCTGCGCGGCGGTCCGCGAAAGAGGAGACGGGAATGGCGCAACGACGCGGCCTGGTGCTGATTGTGCTCGGCATTCTTGCGCTTTATCGCGCCTACACGCTGCACGGTGGTCCGCATACCCTGCTTGCCGTGGTGCTGGGGGTGGTTGCCCTTGCGCTGGGAGCCTGGCACATGACGCGCAAGGCGGAGGGCGCTACTTCCTTCGCGCGCGCCAGAAGGAGCTTGCGCTCAGGTAGAGGAAAAGGGCCAGAAGCACGACGGTGATCACAAATTTCTGATGGTCGGGACCAGCGGCGTAGGCGGCGCGTATGCGCCACAGGTTCTGTGCAAACACGAGCACAAAAACAAAGAAGAAGACCCCGGCCACCTCAAGAAACACAATGGTGCCCACCCGGTGGAAGGGCCGCAGAAAGCCGCCGACTCCGCGTGCAAGTCCTTTGGTTGCACGGCCCGCGGCCTGCCCAGCAACCCGGCTTACGGGCATCTGCGGAGCGCCCGGCGATGGTCCCGTGCCCGCAATGCGCTGGCTGGCCACGCGCCCGGCCACACGCACTCCCATGCCCAGTACGCGCCCGATTGTCTGAGGTCTCATTCCGATATGATGGTACCAGCGACGGTGGCGCCCGTGCTTTGCACAGGTTTTCCGGCTCTTGGCAGTTGCCTGTTCTGTGCCGCGGCAGTAAGGTATAAAAATCCTACGCCGCTTCCGGCGCTTCCAAGAGCGCTGGCCGCCGCTCTGGAGGTGCCCTTGACATCCCGCCTGCGCGAACTCATCCAACAACTCGGAGAAGCGATCCACGAGTCCGTCATCGAGAGCGAGCAGATTGCCGGAGTGGTCCAGGACATCCGGCGGCATGGCTTTGACGTGCTGCTCATGCTGGAGGCCACCATCGGCCTCAACGAGGTCACGGACAAGGACGCCGACGAGCAGGAAGACTCCGCCGAAGCCGGTGCGGCAGGCCCCTTCACTCGCAATGACGTCAACTTCCTCCGCTCCCTGCGCATCTCCGTGGAGGGCGAAGGAGACAGCGAAGCCGACAAGACGGACGAGTCCAGCGAGTCATAGCCTGACCGAATTCATAGCTCGACTGAATAATTGCTACTCGCTTCTGGAAGTGAGAGTGTGCGCGCCTGCAACCCGCTCCTGCGTTTTCGCGTGCCGATGCAGGTATAGAGACCCCGCGCTTTTTCTTGCCGCATCGGCATGATTCGCCGTTACCATGAAGTCGGCAAACGGCGCGATCTCTTCCCTGTTTTTCCGCCCCTGCCGGGGCACATGCAGTCAGCTCCGTCCGTGGGTCTTCGAACGGAAACATACCAGTACACGGGTCACCGCCACGCTCAGGAGGGCATCCCATGCGGTCGGGCACGGTGCAGCCTAAATGGTTTAGACTCCTCGCCCTGGCGATGCTCCTTTCCGCCATGCACCTTCCGCTGCGCGCGCAGAACTTCGACCTGACGGCCGGCCGCGAGCCAGTCGCCTCCCTCGATGGGCTGTGGCGCTTTCACCCAGGCGACAATCCTGCCTGGGCCAGTCCCGGTTTTGACGACTCCGATTGGCCGCTGCTGCGCTCGGACGAGAGCTGGGCCCAGCAAGGCTACAAAGATTTGAGCGGCTACGCCTGGTACCGCTTTCGCGTGACCGTCCCGGCTGGACTCGACGATGTCTCCCTGCTGTTGCCACCCATCATGACCAGCTACCAGGTCTTCGTGGACGGAAAGCAAGCAGGGAGCCTGGGGCACATGCCAACCCCTGCCGAGCGCTTCCTGATTACCGCAGTACATCTTCCCATGCAGGCGGAATATCGCGTGAGCCTTCCTGCATCTTCAAAAATACGGGAAGTCCCAGTCGCTCTGCGGGTATGGCACTGGCGAGGTTGGTCCCGTTACAACGGCGGAGGAACCGTGCAGGGTGGAGGGCTGATTGGCGCATCCAAGCTGATCTCCACAAGGTTCCAGCTCC
>JAJXXG010000415.1 GCA_021781255.1 Acidobacteriota bacterium | reverse complement strand
AGCAGAGCAGAAGGCCGGTCTTCTTTTCGATGTCGCCCTGCGAGAGCCCCTTCTGGAGGCGGTGCGCGCGAATGGTGGTTCCAATCTTCATCATGGGAGAGTCCAATCTGGAGCGGGCTTTTGGGTTACCTGCTCGCCACTCACCAAAGAGTTATTGGCTTAAGAGTTAACATGCCCCGGTGCTGAAAGCAAGCATTATTCTTGCGCCTTGATTCTGCGGTAGTTACTTGAGCAACTACCGCAGCACGCGTGGTTACGCCACTTGGAGAGGATGCTTTACTGCTTGAGGTGCGTGGCGAGGAAGTGATCGATGCGGCCGAGCGCGTCGGCGGCGTCGGCGGCACGGTAGCCCATCTTGTTGTTTGGATTCTCGAAGGCGTGGCCGGCGTCGGGATAGATCTTTGCGTCTACGGGCTTGCCGATGGACTGCATGGCGGCCTGAAAGGCATGCACCGCGTCGGGAGGGATGCCCTGATCCTTGCCGCCAAAGTTGCCCAGGACCGCGGCGTGGATCTTTTCGAGCGCGGCCGTGTCGGTGGCGAGCGCTCCATAGTTGATAGCGACGGCCTTGAGCTGTGGCTCGGCGATGGCGAGCTGCAGCGCGTAGCCGCCGCCCATGCACCAGCCAACGGCGCCGATGCGACTGGGCTGGACATCTTTGCGGCTTTGCAGGTAGCGGAATCCGGCGACCAGATCGCGCACGCCCTGATCCTGGGGCAGACCGCGCGAGAGCTCGTGGGCGGTCTCAGGATCCTGCGCGACCTTGCCGTGATAGAGATCGACGGCGAGGGCGACATAACCCTGCGCCGCGTAGCCCGCGGCTTCCTGCTTGATCCAGTCGTTCAGGCCCCACCACTCGTGGACGAGCACAAGCGCGGGGTGCGGTCCGGGCGTGGAGGGAAGATAGAGAGCGCCTTCGCCTGTGGCGGTTCCACTGGGGAAGGTAACAGCCTGCTGGGCATGGATGCGGGCGGGCAGCAGGCCCGACAACAGAAGACCGGCAAGGACAACCAGACGTGCGGCTTTCATAAGCGACCTCGACAAACGGGGATGTGCCACGGCGGGGAAGCGGCGGAGCCTGCGGAGTGGGGACGGTTGCAGCCGGCCGACTCGCAGCCAACTCATTATAAGAAGGCCTGACGGTTGGTGCACAGCGACAAATTCAGCGAGGCTGGCGCGTGCTCTTCTTTCCGCGGATTTTGCTCCGCATGGGAGCAGGTAGAATCAGGGTATGGCCATTGACGCAAGAGATCGTGCACGCAAGATCAAGGTTGTGTTGTTTGATGTGGATGGTGTTCTGACGGACGGAACCATCTGGCTTGTTCCCGCTCCCGGACCGGGCGCTCGCGCCGGCACGCAGGCGGATCTTTCGCAGCATGCGGGCGAGATTGGGTTTGGCGTTCACTCCGCCACGATGATGGAAGCCAAGGGCTACAGCGCGCATGACGGCACGGCGATTTCGCTGGCGCGGCTGGGCGGCATGAAGTGCGGCATCATCACCAAGCGCATCAGCGAGACCGTGGCGACGCGCGCGCGCGATCTGAAGCTGGAGTACGTCTACATGGGCCAGGCCTTCAAGATGAAGCCGGTGCGCGAGATCATGGAGAAGGAAGGCGTGACGCTTGACGAGATTGCCTACGTGGGCGACGACGTGATCGATTTGCCGGTGATGCGCGAGTGCGGTTTTGCAGTTGCGGTGGCAAACGCTCGCGAGCAGGTGAAGGCGGAGGCGCACTACGTAACGCCGAACGCGGGCGGCTATGGCGCGGCGCGCGATGCAGTGGAGTTCATCCTGGAGGCAAAGGGCCTGCTGAACCAGGTCATCGAGGCATATATCGACGAGAGCAACCCGATCTCCCCTTCGATGGATATTGGCAAGGGCGGCGATCTGGGATAAGCCCCGGCTAGCGGGAAGTGCCGGCCTGCTGCGACGTGGACGGCCTAAGTGGCATGCAGCAGGCTGAACACAAGAATCGCCAGCACCAGCGTGCTGATGACGACGTACATCCGGTCGCGCTCCAATGCAAAGCCAGCCACCGCGAGCACGACACGCGCCACGGGTGTTGCGATGAGCAGCAGAAGGCCGAGCTGGATAAGTCCTTCGCTCTGCAGGCGCGAGGCGGAATGGAAGATGCCTGCAAGCGTGCGCGTATCGCTGCCGCCGGCAGCAAAGGTGTGATACGCGGCTTTGTCTGCTCCGTGCTGGAGCAGGAACAGAACGCCGCCGCCGAGCACGATGGCTGCCGCCAGCAGTACGCCGGCTCGCAGCAGGTTTCCGATGAGGGTCTCAAGGCGCTGGTCAGTCATGGCTGTTAGATCTTCCCCAGGATTCCATTCACGATCATTTCGATGGCAAGCAGCAGGACGACGCTGCCGAAGACCACGCGCAGCGTGCGGACGTTGACGCGCACCAGGACCTTGGTGCCGAGAAACGCGCCGGCAAGCACGCCGAGCATGACCGGCATGGAGACGCGTGGGTCAATATATCCGCGGCTGAGGTAGACGCCCGCGCTGGCGGCTGCGGTGACTCCGATCATGAAGTTGCTGGTGGTGGTGGAGACCTTGAAGGGGATCTTCATGGCGCGGTCCATGGCGATGACTTTGACGGCTCCCGAGCCGATGCCGAGCAGTCCGGAGAGCGCGCCGGCGCCGAACATGAGGCCGAAGCCGGCGGGAACATTCTGCACGCCATATTCCTGGCGTTTGCCGCCGAGCGGGTAGTCGCCGCCCAGCTTGAAGATTGTGCCCAGGCGGTCAGAGAGCGTGGGGTGATCCGCCTCCGGCGCGGAGTTCCGCAGGGACTGGTAGGCGGACTGGATGAGGACGAGGCCGAAGATGATGGCGATGATGTGGGTGCTGGTGAATCCGGCGAGGTAGGCGCCGAGGATGGCGCCGATGGTGGTGGCGATCTCCAGCAGCATGCCGATGCGGATGTTGGAGTAGCCTTCGCGGACATAGGCCGCCGCGGCTCCGGACGAGGTGGCAATGACGGAGACGAGCGAGGCGCCGATTGCGTATTTGATATCGACGCCGAGCGCGAGGGTGAGTACCGGGACGACGACGACTCCGCCGCCGAGCCCGGTGAGTGCGCCAAGAAAGCCCGCAACCGTCGCGACCGTCCAGACTACAAGCGTGAACGAGAGTGTTGTCATCCGTGCAAATTTTCCTGCTGAAACACAGTAGTATACCGTCCGGGCAGAGGGCTTCGCTGTGATGGCGGCTTGCGCCGGTGCGCATCGAGTGTTGCCGGCAGATGCTGCTCTTCCCGTATGTCAAGCCAGTATGTCAAGATTGGCAATCGTGGTCGGAATGGATGTCCCCGGATGCTCCTCCGCTAAAGGATGTTGAATTCGGGTTCCGGGTTGTATGCGGGCATAGACTGCAGGCCTATTGACCACGCGAGGTACTCGGGGCGGCGCACTCCAGAGCGTACTCTGGAGGAGAGCCTTGCATGCCTCGCGCCGGCAGGGGCGAGCCACAGGGATGGGCAATGAAGTTCGCAAGTCTTCGCAGCGGGACTGCGACAGTTCGATGAGGGAGAAGGGAATGCGCGCATTGGTTTACACGGCCCCGCGGCAGGTGGTACTGGAGGACTGGCCGCGGCCGGTTGCCGCCGCAGGCGAAGTTGAAATTGCCATTGCCGCCGCGGGTATCTGCGGCTCGGACATGTCAGGATTCCTGGGGCACAGCCGCCGGCGCATTCCGCCCATGGTGATGGGGCACGAACTGGTAGGGCGCCGGCAGGATGGCCGCCGTGTTGTTGCCAATCCGTTGATCAGCTGCGGCCGTTGCACGGCGTGCCTGAGCGGCGCACAGAATCTGTGTGCGAACTGGCGCCTGCTGGGGATGGACCGCGTGCAGGGTTGCTATGCGGAGTTTGTCGCAATTCCCGAGGGACAGCTTTATGACATTCCGGAAGAGATGAGCGATGCGCAGGCGGTGATGACCGAGCCGCTGGCCAACATTGTGCACCTGTTCCGCATTGCCGCGCCGCAGCCGTTTTTCCGCATGGGCATTGTGGGTGGCGGCACCATGGGGTCCATGGCGCTGCTGATTGCGCTGCGCCTGGGCGTTCGCGAGGTGCTGGTGCAGGATGTGAGCGAAGTCCGGCTGCAGGTGGCGCGCCGCATGGGCGCGACGCTGGCGGTGAATGTGTCCTCCGAGGAAGGATGCGCCGAGGCGCAGCGCTTTGCCGGTCACGGGCTGGATGTGGTGCTGGATGCTTCGGGCTCAACGGCCGCTCGCCAGTCGGCATTCGACCTGTGCCGTCCGGGCGGCCTTGTGGTGCTGCTGGGCATGAGCAAGGAGCGAAGCGAAGTGGATTTTGTCACCAGCATTCGCAAGGAGCATCGCGTGGCCATGTCGTTTGCGTATACGCCGGTGGACTTCGAGCGCTCGCTTGCGCTGCTGAGGGCACGCGAGATTGACCTGACTCCGTGGACTGTGGAGATGCCGCTGGAAGAAGGCCAGCACGCCTTTGATCACATGGCGGACGCTCCGGGCGACACGCTGAAGATGCTGCTGCGCGTAAGACAAAGCCACGCCTGAGAAGGCAGGTTCCTGTGAGCTCTGCGGTCGCGGAACTTTCTCTTCTGCTGCGGGGCAAGGGATGCCTAGAGCGCACGTTGGCTTGCTTTCAATCAGGTGGGGATGCACCGGGCCGGTTGCCCAGCGATGATGCTACCGGACACGTCTGCTGCTGATGTGCCTGCTCCTCTTCTGTTTTGGCCAGGTGCGGGCCGAAGATGCATGTTGGCCTGTATAGTGTTTTTGCGCAGTATTCCCGTCTGTCTTCCTCAAAGGGAGGTTTCATGCACCGCCGTGCTGTACTGAAACTGGCAGCCTGCAGCGCAGGCGCGCTCGCGCTGGAACATGTCGCTCCCGCCCTGCCGCGGTACCAGCCGATTCTTGACGGTCACATTCATCTCTTCGATACCAATCGGCCCGGCGGTGTTCCCTGGCCGACGAAGGACGACACTGCGCTGTACAAGCCTGCTCTGCCGGAACGGTATGAGGCGCTGAGCGCACCTTTCGGCATTGTCGGCGCCGTTGCGGTGGAAGCAAGTCCGCTGGCCACAGATAATGAATGGCTGCTGAACGTTGCCGAGCGGCATCCGGTGATTGTGGGCATCATCGGCGACCTAGTGCCGGGTACGCCGTCGTACTTGACGGATCTGGACAGGCTGCACGCGAATCCGTTGTTTCGCGGCTTTCGCTACGGCAATCTGTGGAGCCGTGATCTGGCCGCCGATATCGACAAGCCGGGGTTTGTGGATGGACTGAGGGCACTGGCGCAGGCGGATCTTGTTTTTGAGAGCGCCAACCCGGACCCGCGCCTGATCCGCGCCATTCTTAACGTGGCCCAGCGCGTGCCCAGCCTGCGCATCGTTGTGGACCACCTTCCGCATGCTCCTATTCCTCCGTCACAAG
>JAJXXG010001228.1 GCA_021781255.1 Acidobacteriota bacterium | reverse complement strand
TGGTGAGCAACGACGCGGTCAACCCGGATCTCCTTGAGATCCGCAGACACCAGAACGCCTCCGGCAAGACTGAGGACGCCGGCGAGATCTTCATTGCCCTTTAACTCATATACTGCGGGCCGTCGCACCATGCCCGCCACCGTAACCTGCGGACCAACCGGAGGAACAAGAATCGTGTCGCCGGCCATCAGCCGATGCGTATCCGAGCGTACCCCGTGGAGCAGGAAATCGTAGAGGTCAATCTCCTGGACCAGTTGTTTCCCGCGATACTGCTGAAGCGTGCGCAGCGAACCGCGATTGGTCGGCCCTCCGGCTGCATAGAGGGCGTTAACGGCGGTCGACAGCGAACTTACGTCGTAGGCGCCCGGGCGCTGCACGTCGCCGACCACGTAGACGCGGATCGTGCGCACGCGCCCAAGGGAGAGCTCCACATGCTCGTCCTGAAACTGCGCGCCGAGCGCCTTCTGAATGGCGCTCTGCGCCTCGGCGATGGTCATGCCGGAGACCGCCACCGTACCGACCTCTGGCAGCGCAATCGCGCCCTGGCGGTCCACGGTGCGATTAAGGCGAGCCGACTGCCCCCCCCACATATTGACGATCAGATTATCCCCGGAACCAAGAACATAATCAGGCCCAACCGGCAGATCCATGGGCAGCAGATTCATATCGGGAGACCCGAACTCGAACGCATCGCTGCCGAATCGGCGCAGTCGGGTTCCTGCCGGAATCTCCTGAGAATACAGATCGCGCAGCGACGGGATATTTGGATAAGGGATGGGGGTCTGCCGGCGTAACTCGCTGGGCTGGTCAGGCTGCCGCTGCGGCCCTGTCGGATAACCGGGAGAGCCTGCGTAGGGCGCCGTCGAATAGGGCGAGGGTGAATACGGCGAGTAGGGCGTCGGCGAGTAGGGCGAGTAGGGCGTCGGCGAGTAAGCCGAATAGGGAGAGGAAGACGCGTAGGGTGGATACTGGGCATAGCGGCCACGGTTCGCCTGCACTCCCCCCTGATACATCCCTTGCTGACCCTGCGTCGGGTTCAGAGTGTACCCCTGCTGCACAAGCTGCGCCGCCACCTGATTGCGGAACCCTGGATCCTGCTGGACGCAGTTATACACGCCGGAATCGGGAATTGCAGTGGGATCAACTCCGTATTGCTGCCCGGCCAGATCTTTCATCGACGAGAGCAGATCGGGAGACTGCAGGAGGATCTGAATGATCTGATTCGCCAGCATGGGAGACGCGTTCGGCATATAGCCTGACTGCGGCTGACCGGTCGCGTACTGGTAGCCTCCTTGACTCTGGTCGTAGGAGGAGCCGTAGCCCTGCATCCCCTGATCAGAGTAGTTGGGGTCGTAGCCTTGCTGTCCCTGCCCGTACACAGATCCGTAATCCTGCTGCGTCTGGTCGGCGAGAAAACCCTGATCCTGCGACGCGCCACTCTGCGCAGCGTAATAATCCATCTGCGACTGATAACCCTGACCGGCTGCATAGCCCTGCTGAGCAGAATCGGCGCTACCGCCCGCCATTCCGGGATAGGCGCCGGCCGGTGCGGGATATCCGGAGTTGTACCCGCCCTGCTCCGGAGCCTGACCGTAGCCGCCGAGGTAGCACGCCGCGGCATTCACCTGCTGGCCCGGAACATTCTGCGGCGCCGTACCGGTACCGCCTCCCGCATTCTGCGCGCCGGCCCGGCCCGCCTGCGCGGCAAGAAAAAGAACCACCGACAACAAAATCGGAAAGCCAGGCCGGCTCACGCCGCCTCCGCACATCCGAACAACTCTGCGCATTCTCTTCTCCACATTCACTGTATGTTGTAGGTCCGGCCCGACGTCGATTCTACGCGGTGCGCACCACAGAGTACATCATCCGGAACTATCTCAAGGAACGATCAAAAGCGGTTGAGCCGGCTTGGAAACCACGTCAGTTGAATCGTCGTAGCGGTCACGGTCTGCTGGCCTGGCAGGTAGACCGGCGCCTTCCAATGCTCGAAATCGAAGTTGCCGTCGATCTCCAGATCTTTCCGGACCCGTTTGACAATCCGCACCGCGAAGTCGTCCAGGGTGGTGCCGCCGGGCACAAAATCCTTGGCCGACTTCTGGCGGCGGAAGCTTGCCTGAGCCCATTGGTTGCCGCTCAGGTGGTAGGTAAACCAGGCCTGTCCACCCTTGTCCTCGCGGCCGATCCAGTCGCCGAAGAGCTGCCCTTGATTCGTATACCCCTGCTTCTCGATCCCTTCCCAGTACATGAACGTGCCATTCACGCTGCGCGATACCGGCGGATCCGTGGTCGCGCCCTCGACGCGCACATCGAGCCGGGCAAGACCCGGCACATGCGACAGGTAGAGCCCTGGACGAATGGCCGCGCGCCGGGGTGCATCGATCGGCGATACATCGTCATGCACCTCCGAATCGGCATAGAGCGTGAGCCAGTTGCGCACAAACGGAAGCCGGTACGAAAAATCGAAGGCGCCAAACCGCGCCCCGGGATCGTCAGGGCCGTTCTTCTCCGCCGCGGTAACATTCACGGTGCTGAAAAAGCTCTTGAGAAAGGTGTGCAGTGTGACCGGGGAATGGCCTTCACCGCCAAAGATCACGGTGCGTTCAAAGCCCAACTCGACGTTTTCGGTGGGATGAAAGCTCAGCTTCTCTACATGAACCCACGGGTTACCCGGGCTGATGACATTGCCCGTAACGGACGGATTGTTGTTGTACAGCGGATTCGGCATCAGAGTGTGGCCCTGCAGTGCGCCGATCAGAAACTCGTAGCGGAAGGGGCCGGTAATCCGCGAAAGCAAGGGAATGTTCAGGGGCTCGACGCGGTTGATGTGGAGGGCGTAGATATTCTCGGCATTGTTGGAATAGGCCATGCTGGCGCCCTCGGCCGGTCCCATCCAGTCGTCCTGCTTGCCGAATGAGATCACATGATTGAGCACCTCGGTCGAGACATATGCCTCAAGCAGGCTGCCCTGCGCGACGGCCGCCAGCGGGCCCGCCGGAATCGTTGCCTGGTTGGGATAGGCCAGCCCGGTGACAGGATTGTAGGTTTGGTCAACGCTGGGCCCTGCCAGCACCTGCACCAGCGACGCCGGGTAACCGGCAGCCGAAGGAACGCCCTGAAACTCGCCGCGCACATACAGCGTAAACCTGCCGGCGACAGCATAGCCTCCGGCGCCGGAGTAGTTGTTGAGCCCGTTTTCGTACCGGCGGCCGTAGTCATTCACGATCGTCGAGCCAAGATGATAACTGTCCCGGAGCGGAGTCCCGCTCAGCGCGCGTACGGCGGAATACACCGACTCCAGCCGCACCGCGCCTTTCGCTCCCGCACAGGCAATTTCAGCGCCGGCGCTTAACTCATCTTCCACCGCGTTGTAGATGTCTCGCGCCTCGGCCGCGGTGGCCTCACCAGCCTCCTCGGCATCGGAGATCCTGCCGTTTGCGTCTTCAAGCATCTCGGCAATGCTGGACCGCGTCCAGGGCCTCATATCCAGATAGATCTGGCCCACATACCCCATCGCATGCAGACGCAGCATCTGCGGATAGATCCAGTTATCCACGGGCACATACGGCGAAGCGGCCGCGGCCGCTTCACAGACCGGCGCACGCACGCCGGCCGGCTCCACCACGGAACCGGCATCCTGCCCCGGGCATGGGGGAATACAACAGATGCTCACCAGAACCAACACAAGATGTTGAACTTGCAGTCTCACGCGGCGACGCGGCTCAGGCACAGATACGCTCCGGACGTCAGCGAGCGTATCCACGATTTCATTTTCTATAACCATCATGGTCCCGGGTTGATCTCGACGCTTCATTCCGCCCCAATCCTCACTGCCGGCGCCGAGAGGAGAATTGGATGCGGTGGATTTAGATTGCACATTGGATAACCGCACAGGCGCAGGAAAGACTCAGACCCAATTGCGAGCGAATTGCCAAATCAAGCACCGTCCTCACCTTGCCCCTGGCCGGGTATACCGATGGTCCGAAGCAACGCGATCTCCGCAGAAAGCCGCTCAATTCTTTGTTCCAGGTCTTTCACCTGCGCCGCATGCCGGTTCACGGTCGAAGTCAGAGACTTCTCCTGGCGGGCACGATTGAGGAAGCTTGCAATCGCGCTGCGCGCCAGATCCGAAATGCTTCGCGCACCACCTTCGGCGCAGAACTTTTCCAGAGCTTCGTACTCTTCTTCCGAGAGCCGGACGCCTATCGTACGATGACGTGGTATCAGAACAGCCACAGAAACCTCAGATTGTCAGGTCAATCGGCAGTCGGAAGCCTGCTCCAGGACTATAGCAACCGGGCCTGCTCGACGTTGGATTCTGAGCCGCTGCTTCTCGCTGACTGCCTTAAGCCAGGCGCAAGAGAGCACGGCAAACAGAATCCGGGAATCAAAAGACTGCCGTAGCTAGATTGATCGGCGGCGAACCGGAGAGCCTGATATCGAGGCAGGCTTCGCCCCTTTCGGTCCCATTGCCTGGAACCGAGTGAAAGCTGCGCTGCAGCCCTGCTCGGCCACAAAGCCCCGACCTCACATTCTGCGAAGATCGAAGCTGCGCGCAACAGCCATCAAACCTAGGGAAATAACCCGCACTCAGATACGATTGCGGGGCAATAAAATCAGCGAGTTGAATCTTCCCGTCGCCCTTTCTTCAAGAGGAGAATCCGGCACATCAGAGCCAGGCACTGAAAGAGTGCCGGTCATGAACCGTTTCTACAGGTCGCATTACAGAAAGACTATGGCCAACATACCATGCAGTGAAAAGTAAGATCAACATTGCAGTATGACAAAAGTAAAACAACTGTGAAAAATTTCCCGAAGCGAAACATTTTTCCCAAAAATGAGCGGAACGATGAGCTTTTCCCCTATGGGAGATGCGAGATTCCCGCCTGAAAAATGCTGTAACCACCTAGAGCTCAACGCTTCGTTTTCTTTCTTCACAACCGAGGAATGGTGACGGGCAGGATCGACACAATCCTCTTCTTTAGTGCTTTAACCCGACTTCCCTCTTCAGAGTTTCGCTTCATCCGAAGAATGATGATAGAAAGTCTCATTCTGCCGGAGTCCTGAATGTCCTGATGCCAGTTCGAGCGCATTGGCGCGCTGTGGCACCTGTCAAACCGGGACTTGCCGCAGTCACCGATAGCGTGAATGCTTTCCGTCTACTCAGGAACCTGGCTGCGCACGCGCTTCGGCCGGGCGGGCAGCGTGTGGCCAACAAGCTACGGCAACTCTGCCACCGCCGTGGCGGCGGATTCACTGCGCCTTGCGGGAACAGGGGATTGGCATCTCGATGCCTATCTTCTTCCGCTTTTGTTTCGGCTCCAGACGGGGTGGTAGGATTACCCCATCCGCTTTTTGTCCGTGGCTTATTTTTGACGCAGGATTGCCAGAGATGAACCTACCTCCAGGGATGGCTTCACACCACCAGAATGAG
>JAJXXG010000021.1 GCA_021781255.1 Acidobacteriota bacterium | reverse complement strand
GGCCACCAGCCCCGCCGAGGCCCAGTTATTCGCCAGTTGCGTCGCATCCACGCTGCCGAGCCCGCTTGCCATGTCATATCCGGTACCGGCGTTGTACCCTGTCAAAAAATCATAGCTCTTGGAATTTGCAGCGCAACCGGGAGTGCCGGCGGTGCAATTCACCGAGTTGTCGCCCACCGTCACATCGTGAAAGACACTCGCATACTTTGTCTTTGCCAGCGCATAAAGCACATAGTCCGCCTGCCCCAGCCGCGAGCCGACCTTCTGCTGCACCAGCGCAAGCATTCCGGCAAATGCCGGCGCCGCGGCAGAGGTGCCGCCTACGCCAGTCAAGTTGAAGTTATTGCCCGTTGCCCCCGCCGCACAGTCCGCACCGGCCGCGTCGACATTGGTGCAGATACCCCAGACCGCGCCATAGGCGCCATTGCCGGCAAGAAAAGACACGTCCGGCAGATTGCGGAACGTGCCGCTCCCTAAGCCGCCTTGCCAGTTTGGAAGCGGGTATACCGTGCTGACGCCGCCCCCACCTCCCACGATATTGTTGTCGCTTGCGTTGTTTGTCTTCGCCGACATCGGGACATTCAGGGCAACCGACGTATTCGGGAACGTGGAGTCATTCCACGGCTCCTCGGGGATGTAAGAAAGCGCGCTGCGATGATTCGGCAAGGTGTTTGTCACATCTACATAGTTCGTAAAACTGGCTGGGAAGGTCGATGTGTACAACGCATCAAAGTCAGTTCCGCCCACCGCCACGTTGTAGGGCGTCGCAGCGATGCCGTTTACAGCAAGGCCTTGCGTCGCCACCAGCTCTGTATTTGGATCGTCGCAGCCGGCCGAGCCGCTGTCGCCGGATGAAACCGTGACGGCAATTCCTTGCGCAGCCGCCTGCTCCCAGAGACTGGAAATGTACTGGTTGCCTGCCGCGCCGACCGAAGCCTCGCACGCGCCGAAGCTGACGTTCAGAATATCGGCCTGGTTATCGTCCAGCGCGCGCTGGATGGCCAGAAACAACCCCGACTGAAAGCTCGTATCGGCTGCTGTATAGAGAATCACATTGGCATTGGGCGCGATTCCCCCGGCGACCTGCGTATCGAGATAGGCTTCGATCGCATCGCTGTTCTGGCCGGGGTCAGTGCCATCCACAACGACCGTCGTTGCTTTGGGAGCCAGTCCGAAGGTTGCGCGGTAGTTCGCATTCTGAGTCACGTCAATATTCGAGTCGCCTGCAATCCCAATCGTCACCCCGGTGCCGTCATAAGCTGTGCCAGACAAATGAGGATTCAGCGCAGTGGGCGTGTCATAGATGGTGGCCGCATCGGCCGGTCCAAGAAAGACATAGTAGCCGATCGCGGCGTCCCCTATCGTATAAGTCGGAGTAATTGTATGGTCGACCGAGTTATAAACTCCGCTGGGGCCAAGAATATATTGTGGCCTAGGCGTGAAGTTGTTCAGGGACGCCACGCCTGCCACGGCCGGCGCCAGCGCCTGCGGGATCTGCGGATCAGTCGCATTCGACCAGTACTGCCTTCCACCAATCTGGTAGCTATGGAGCGAGGTCTGAAAAGCGCTCTCCACCTGGCCGACAGTCCCGGTGATCTCAATTGCCATGCGCGCACTGGAGACTTTTTTCACTTGCAGCCCATGCCCCTCAAGCCATGCCTCCAGCGTCTGCAGGTCGGCGTCTCCAACGCCGAATCTCCTGCCAAACTCCTCCGGCGCAAGAAACTTGCGATAACTCGCTGACTTAGGATCCTGCACAGATTCCAGGTAAGTCTGCAGGTCGGCTTCCTGCTGTGTGCTGCGCTTCAGCACCAGCAGCATGCGGCCCGCCGGCATCGAGGCAGGTGCGGGACCACGGTCGTATCTGGGCTGCGCGAAGGGATGCGTGTTGCCCGTCAGCGTGACACGCAGCGACTCATCAATGGGCGCGACAATGCGTTGCTGCGCCACCGGCGAGGCGGCCTGCCCCCACACGCTCACGGCCGTAACCAGCGCACAAGCCAAGCACGCCCAGGTCCGCGACGCGGGCGAGAATCCGCAGATCTCTGTTCTCATTCGGGCCATCCCCTGCATGGCCTTTCGGCGTCCTGCTCCATCCAGTGATGTACGCGGAAAGGAAGGTTTTCCTGAAACTTGCAGGGAGATTATCACAGCCGATCAAGGCTTGACTCCCGGAAACACTGGAATATTTCCGTGGCTCACGCCGGGGCTATGGAGATACCAGGCCGCGCGAGCTGATTGGTCTCCAATGCGATGATCGGCTGTCACAATTTTGATCGCCGTCTGCCGGGACCGCTGGACGGGCTAACTCGATTTACCGACTCTCCCCTGCCTGCATCCGCGTTTCAACTTTCCGGTTATAGCGGCCCAGCAGCGCATTCCAGCGGATGATCAGCAGCTCTTCCAGCATCTTCATGCCGTCTTTGAGATAGCTCATCCGTGTGCGTTCGTCGTGCGCCCAACTCACCGGCACCTCCACGACGTGAAAGCCGCGCTTGAGGGCGATAAACAGAATCTCAGGATCGAAACCCCATCGCTCGATGGTCTGCAACTGGAATACGGTCTGTGCCGCGGAGCGCGTAAAGGCCTTGAATCCGCATTGCGTATCGGCAAACGGCAAGCGCATCACCATGCGCGTGACACCATTAAAGCAGCGGCCAAAGATCTGCCGATAGAGCGGCTGGCGGTGGGTCTGGCGTCCGCGTTCCAGCCATCGCGATCCGATCGCTATGTCCGCACCCTTCCGGATCGCGTCAAAAAGGAGTTCCGCCTCTTCGATCGGCGCTGAGAGGTCGGAGTCGGTAAACATCACCACCTCGCCCTGGGCCTGCATCATTCCGTTGCGTACGCTGTAGCCTTTGCCATGGTTGCCGGGGTTCTCAACCAGCCGCACTTCGGGGGCCCGGCGCGCAACTTCCCGCACCACCTGTGCCGTCGAGTCCGTGGAGCCATCGTTGACCACGATGACCTCAGCCTGCCAGCCGCGGCTGCGGATGCACGCCAGTATGGAATCCAGCGTTGCCGGAATGCGGCCGCTTTCATTAAATGCGGGGATGACAATGCTGTATTTTGGACTTTTGTTCACAAAAGCGCTTTCATGCTGCGCCGCGGCTTTGAATCATGTTTCCGGCGCAGGAGTGGCTTAGGTCATCATACCGCTCATTGGAGCCGTTGAATCACGTCGAGGGCCCGGCCCGGTACAACTTTTACGCCAACCCTTTGATGTAAAAGGAGCAAATCTCAACAGGGACCCTTGATTTTTGGCGCTTGACTGGCAACAATCCATATATGCTGGGAACGGAGGCCCGAACGATATGACAAAAGCAGACCTGGTTGAGAAAGTGACCCGCCTGGGCGACCTGACCCGCCGCGATGGCGAAGTGATCGTCGAGACCGTCTTCGACTCCGTCATCTCTGCCCTGCAAAGCGGCGACAAGATTGAGATCCGCGGATTCGGTTCGTTCCGCATTCGCCAGCGCAACCCGCGCATCGGGCGCAATCCCAAGACCGGCGAGCGCGTCGAGGTTCCCGCCAAGCGCGTGCCCTACTTCAAACCGTCCAAGGAACTACGCGACCTGGTCAACCCCGGCGAGACGGCCAAGGCCTCCACCGAGACCCCAAGCGCCTCCTGATTGCATCGTGCTTCGCTCCAACCGGCCCGGATGCCTAGCCCCGCCGCATCCGGACCAAACGGGCAAGTCCGCCTCCGATACGGCAATGGCCCCGGTGCTTGCGCCCTCCGCTTGAATGCGACCCTGGCTCGCGCCGTCCGTCTGCGCTCCCAATCCGGCCGCCTGCGTCGCAGATTTATTCCCCGATAATTCACGAAAGCACACGCGGCATCTTCCCAGGAACGCTCAGCGGCTATGCATCCTGCATTGCGTTTCGCGCTCTGGCCCTCAAAACGCCATACACGACAACCCCCGCCCAGAAGGTGGTAATCGCTGTGATCACAGCGCGTTCAAAGACATATTTATCTCCCGAGATGCTATCCGGAGCACTGAATCCGGAGACCACGAGTGCACGAAGAACCGCTGCGATGAGAGCCACAATGCAGATCACATAGAGCGCCCTGCGAGGATTCTTTTGCGCGTAGGGTGCCGCGACCGATTGAACCGGGGCCGCCCTGCGGAACCAACCTCGGAACCAGAGGAGGAGTACGACGGCACCAACAACCGTACTGGTGTGTTGGAGCACCCGCAGATACTCTAGCTGAAAATCATCCGGCAACTGAATCGTTCGGTGCAGGAACTGCCAGTGTTTATAGAGCCAGAACCCTCGATGCGTGAGCGAATCCCACAGGATATGGGTCGCAACTCCGACGAGGATGGACAGCAGCACCAGCCCAAGCTGCGCAATATTCCTGGCCGGCAGGGCGGGCGAACCAAGCTGAATCCTCCGTTGCACGCTCTCCGGGAGCCATGTGTGGATCGACTCCTTTACATAAACGTGAAACAGCCACAGCGCCATGAACCCGACGGGCAGATCAAAGAGAAAAACGCCGGGCAAGGTGTGGCCGAATCCTCCCTTGGGTGAGATGCGGAGGAAGTACTCAAAATCAGGCACCATGCAGCCAATCACCAGTGCGGAGGGAACGAGGCGCGTACGCAGAAAAGGGATCGCGGCAGCCGGGTGCGACAGGGTAAACGGCATTCTTACCATTATCAGCGCAGATGGCCCGGAGCCCAATGCGCCAGAGATGGGCACGCCCGGGTTTTTCGCCAGTTTCCGGAGACGCTCGTAGCGCTCTGGCGTTGCTGGGGAGGAGCGCCAGTCGCTCCCATCGCTTTTCTCGATCTTAGTGCCAGAACGGATGGTTAACGGAAGAGTAGCCGACAATTCACTTGGAGCGCGAATCTCGGGCCGTTTCTCGATTGCGACGGCCTTGTGAACATGAACATTGCAAAAGGTGATGGACAGTTCTGACGTACAATCAAATCTGTACGGGAGCGTCGCCCATGTGCGCACGTCATAATGAGTTTTCCGGTCCGACCTTGCGCCCCTTGAGAAAATGGTTTGTCGGCTTTGCCATTCTCGCTCTCTGTGCTTCTGTTGAGGCCCTCGGTCTCTCACGTGGTCTTCCAGAATGGCTTCAGGATCTCGGCTGGGCTTTGAGTCTACTTTTCCTGCTCGGTGGTTCAGTTTGGATACTTTGGCTCTACTGCAAGAACGGTGGCAAGTGGTTTGGCCAGCTCGGCATCCTTCCGAAAAGCTGGGTTCACTGGGTTCTGGACGAGCCTGAATCTACGAAGAATTCCCGACACTAATGTCACACGAACTGACGAAAACCAGCCCTTTCCCCATTACCGCTAGGCAAGATCGGAAACGCCTCGGGTGATGTAGCTATGCTGGCACCTCGGAGTTGATCCGAGGCGTTTTCGATTTGCGGGTGAGAAGGAAGCCGCAGGCGCCGGGGCCGCGGTGATCGAGGA
>JAJXXG010001281.1 GCA_021781255.1 Acidobacteriota bacterium | reverse complement strand
CCCTTCACACCCTGTCAAGTGACCTCAACGTTCTTCTGCAATCACATCTCTGGCAAGCTGCAAGCCAATAAATCTACTTCCTTTGTACTCAAACCACCATCAGTTTACCTGTTGATGCAGAGACATCATCTTTGTCCTTCTGCAACCTAGCTCACCGGCAACATCAGGAACCATAGCGCATGCACTCTGCCAGGCGCCCGGTGTACTCTCCCTACTCAAACCTGCTGGCCTCCGTTGGCTCAGCTTCACTCCGGGATGGCATCTTTCCGGCTTCAAAGCCTGCCATCCCAACCCCAGAAACATATCGCCCATCCCCCACCTGACCTGAAGTCATGAGGGATGGGCGATCTATATAGAAAGATCCTGACGAACTATCTCAATTCCCGAGTCGCTATATCCTGAAGCCGCCACACTCCAGTCGACGCGACCCAAGGGCAGCGACATTGCCCGAAACCTAAAGCGTAGTACGCTAACCCTGTCCACGCCGCGCCTCGTACCTCATCCCGACCTTACGCGCGCCATGCTTTCACTGGGCAAAAGCCTACGGCGTGCCGCGGTCATCTTCACTGCCGCGGCTTGGTCACAGGATGAGCCGTCTCCCAGGCCGTCACACGATCTTCAACCCCCGCAAGCTCCTCCGCGGTAATGTGCTCACCCACCAACTGCCGATTTGCCGCGTACTTTTGCTGGTTTGGCCCCGTCGCTCTGGCTGCCAGATCTAACCAGAAATAAGCTTCCACATCGTCCCTGGGCACTCCCTGGCCCATCGTGTAGAGCAACCCCAGCGTTCCCTGCGCGCTAGCGTCACCCTGTTCCGCGGCCTTGCGATACCACGCCGCAGCCTGCTCCATGTTGCGGGCAATCGTGTCACCCCCGCCATCACGATAGAGCGCGGCCAGATGCAACTCGGCGGATACGTCTTTCTGCTCCGCAGCCTTGAGATACCAGGCCAGCTCCTGTCGATAATCCTCCGCCAGCCGGGTTCGATCGTGCTCCATAGTTGCCGCCCGGGCCAACTGTTCGCCCACCGCAACCTCAGCTGAGGCATCGCCCCCATTGGCCTTCGTCAGCAGGCCCGAATCAATCCCGTTGGGCGCAACGCCGGACTGCGCCGCCGCAACCACACCAGCTCCCACAAACAGCGCCACCGACAAGAGTCTATTCACTTGCATCATCACCATCACCTGACGGAACCATCAACTGGCCCAGCCTTATCCAGTTTACGAAATCTCTTTCCTGCCACCCGGTTTCAAGCTGCCCCGGAACCCGTTAGAATTTAGATATGACTGACCGCATGTCCATGTCCCTCGCCCAGGCCGACCCTGAAGTTGCAGCCGCTATCGACCACGAAGCCCTCCGTCAACACGAAGGGCTTGAGATGATCGCCAGCGAAAACTTCGTCTCTGAAGCAGTGCTTGAGGCGGCCGGCTCAGTCTTCACCAACAAGTACGCCGAAGGCTACCCGGGACGTCGCTACTACGGCGGCTGCGAATACGCCGATGTCGTTGAAAACCTGGCCCGCGACCGGGCCCGCCAGCTCTTTGGCGGAGAGCACATCAACGTGCAGCCTCATTCCGGCTCGCAGGCCAACTCCTCCGCCTTCGCTGCCGTGTTGCAGCCGGGCGATACGATTCTTGGTCTCGATCTCGCGCATGGCGGCCACCTCACTCACGGACACCGCCTTAGTTTCAGTGGCAAACTCTATCGCCCTACCTTCTACCATGTCCGCCGCGACACCGAAACCATCGACTACGACGAGATGGAGAAGGTTGCCGAACAGGAAAAGCCCAAGGTCATCATCGGTGGCGCCAGCGCCTATCCGCGCTTCTGGGACTTTGCCCGCATCCGGCAGATTGCCGATAAGGTAGGCGCATACTTCATCTTTGACATGGCCCACATCGCCGGTCTGGTGGCAGGTGGCGTACATGATTCCCCTGTGCCCCATGCCCACATCACGACGACGACCACGCACAAAACCCTCCGCGGTCCCCGTGCCGGATTGATCATCGTCGGTAAGGAGATACAAGTCGGGGCAAAACCCGAACTTACTCTGGGCAAGGAAATCGACAAGGCTGTCTTTCCCGGCCAGCAGGGCGGCCCGCTCGTGCACATCGTTGCTGCGAAGGCTGTCGCATTTGCTGAAGCTCTGCGCCCTGAATTTCGCGCCTATGCGGCTCAGACCGTTGCCAATGCCAGGGCGCTTGCCGAGGCCATGTGCGCTGCCGGCTTCCGTCTGGTCTCAGGGGGAACCGATAATCACTTGATTTTGGTCGACGTTTTTGAGAAGGGTATCCTCGGCTCTGAAGCTGAAGCTGCGCTCGGCAAAGCCGGCATCACTGTAAACAAGAACTCCATTCCCTGGGATACAAATCCGCCCCTTAAGCCGTCCGGAATTCGCGTCGGCACGCCTGCGCTCACCACCCGCGGCATGAAAGAGCCTGAAATGCGGATCATCGCCAACTGGATGGCACAAGCGCTCGCACAGCGCAATGACGATGCCGCTCTTGCTCGTATCCGCAGCCAGGTAGCCGAACTTGCGCACCAGTTCCCGCTTTACGCGTGGCGTCGCTCCGAGGTCACGGTAAGCGCGTAGACCAACCACCGCAACGGAAGATCTGGCGTCCGAAAACATCGCAGCCGCACGATGAGATTTTCAGTGCCAGGTCTTCCCTTTGTGCGTCCAAACGCTCCTGTTGGCTCCAACGTTCTCCGTAGCCCCGCAATCCACACCCGGCCCTGGATTCTGCCCTCGGTTCATGCCGCGCCCATCAAGGCAGGTGGCAACCCCCTCCCTCGGGCCATCGCAATTCCTGCACAGCCGTACCCTCAAGCCCAGCACTCCAGTCGATGCGGCCCAAGCAGCGGCGGCATGGCGCCAAATCGAAAAACGGCTACAGTCACCAGGAATTGCCCTGGCCGGGCGCGCATAAACTCCAACGCGGTTGCAAGAAAGTTCACTGATTCAACGTCGAACTTGAAAATCAAGCGTACGAGCAAACAGTTATGAACCGCTGCCATCGTTCTTCCCTGGATCTGCTCCCACCAGACAGACACAAATAGGTTAGATAGGAAAAAAACTCCTCCACCTTCCCTTTCATAACTTGTTTCACTGCATTATCCTTAATGTATGGCGATTGAAAATATTCTTGCTCAAATTGACTCTGAGATAGCCAGACTACAACAAGCTCGTGCGCTGTTGGCTTCGCTTGGTGGAGCAGCCGCAAAGGCTGGAAAAACTGCGAAGCTAGCAATCGTGCCGGCCAAGCCCAGAAAGAAGCGTGTTCTTAGTGCTGAAGCCCGCAAGAAGATTGCCGATGCGCAGCGCCGGCGCTGGGCCAAGCAGGACGCTAAACCTAAAGTAAAAGCTTAGTCTCAGCTTTACCTTGGAGTAGCTCTCGGAGTTGACTACGGCCCTCAGTCACTTACTCGACTGCTGTCCGCGCGGACCGTGGCACGCCTGGATAAACCGGAGCGCCTCTGGAATCGCATACGGCTCGTCCGTTTCCAGAGACTGTCTCCCGTCCAATTTCTTAACTGGCGCTCGGCACCGCAGGTTCCATTAACTCCACGCTAACTCTGCCCTGCGCCACTCATTACCAGCATGCGCGGCTCCGTCATCTCTGTGATGGCCCAGCGGACTCCTTCACGCCCCAACCCTGAGTCCTTTACTCCGCCATAGGGCATCGGATCGAGACGCCAGCTTGGCGTGTCTCCGATAATCAATGCACCCACTTCTAACTCACGATACGCCGTGAGAATGCGCACCGAGTCGCGTGTCAATAGTCCGGCCTGCAGACCGTACCTCGAGTGGTTCACGCGCGCCAGGGCATCCTCAAAGTCGTCGTACGGCTCGATTGCGAGTACCGGCCCAAAGATCTCCTCGTCGTGCAGCTTCATGCCGGGTGCGGTTGCGGTTAAGATCGCCGGTGTGATGACTGACCCCTTGCGTTCTCCGCCGGCCACCAGCTTGGCGCCTGCCGCAACCCCCTCTTTAATCCACGATTCCACCCGCTCTGCGTCACCTAGCCTGATGAGTGGGCCGACTTCGGTCGCCTCGTCCGCCGGATCACCTACAACCATCTTGGAGGCGATCTCCACCACCTTCCACAGGAACGTCTGAAAAACACTGCGCTCCACATAGACGCGCTGCGTACTCACGCACGACTGCCCTGCGTAATTAAAGGCCGAGTGCGCGGTTCGTAGTGCCGCATCGTCCAGATCCTTCCAGTCGCTATGCACAACGAGCGCGGCGTTTCCTCCCAGCTCCAGCAGCACTCGCTTGCGCCCGGAATGCGTCTTCAGCTCCCAGCCCACCCGGGCTGATCCGGTAAAACTCACCAGCTTGATGCGATCTTCCTTCTCCGCCAGCCATGCGGTATCGGCGTTGTCGAGTGGCAGCACCGCCAACGCCTCTTCGGGCCAGCCTGCTTTTAGAATCACCTCGCCGAGCGCAAGAGCCGTGAACGTTGCCTGCGGTGCGGGCTTCAAGATCAGCGGACACCCTGCCGCCATGGCGGGCGCAGCCTTGTGCGCCGCAAGATTTAGCGGAAAATTGAACGGTGTAATCCCCAGCACTGGGCCGACGGGGAAACGCTGCACCAGTCCCCAGCGCCCCTCGTTGCCCTCGGTCAGATCCAGAGGTACGCTTTCCCCGCCGAGTCGGGAAGCTTCCTCCGCCGCGGTTTTAAAGGTGAGCACGGCTCGATCCACCTCGACCCGCGCCTGCCGCACCGGCTTTCCGGCTTCGGCCACGATCAGTTGCGCAAATCGCTCCTTTTGCTCGATCAGCGCCGCCGCCACGTCCTCCAGAATCTCGCGCCGCTTCCAGCGCGGCAGCGCGCGTGTGCGCCGCAGGCTGGCTGCGGCGTGATGCACAGCCTGGCGCGCATCGGCCCGTGTCGCCTTGGTCACACGCCCGACCAATCCCTGATCCCACGGCGAACGCACTTCCAATGTCTCTCCGTCGGTCCACTCCTTGCCGCAAAGCAGAAACCCCGTTTGCGATCCCGGCCGCATCTTCATAGCAAGCTCCTCAAAAGGAATCTACGTCTTTGATGGTAAAGCGCGCGGCCGAGAGTTGTCCGTACCGGCGGGTCGAAGGCTCCCGATAGCCCCCGAATCGGATTCTGCGGTCATCACCGAAACCACCGGCCAGGCAGCAAGTGGCTGTCCCTGATGCGGCATCGTGCCCGCAAATTCCGGTCAGCGGCTGCAATTCTCACCCGCTCACCGGAGCCGGATACTCCATTGCGGATATTTCGCGGTCGTCGGCCTGGCCTTTCGCTGCGCGGATTCAGCGATGGGCAAGAGCAGCGGCCATCAACTTCGGCAAGCTACACTGTAAGCCATGATTCATGACGGCCGCAGCCGCAAGCTTCCCTTCGCCCCCGACGACGCCATCGCGCATCTTCGCGCGCGCGATTCTAAACTTGCA
>JAJXXG010000874.1 GCA_021781255.1 Acidobacteriota bacterium | reverse complement strand
GAGGCATGTTAATTCAGAGTGACCGTTGGATCCCGGCACCGGCGCTGAACCACAAGATGATTGATCCTTTTAGTGAAAAGCAGGTCCGCGAGGGCGTGATTTCGTTTGGGCTTTCTTCCTATGGCTATGATCTTCGAGTCTCCGATGAGTTCAAGATCTTCACCAATGTGAACAGCGCGATCATCGACCCCAAGGCGTTTGACGAGCGCTCTTTTGTCTCAGTGCAGGCGGACTCGGTCATTATTCCGCCCAACTCCTTTGCCCTGGCCCGGTCGGTTGAGTACTTCAGGATTCCGCGGGATATTTTGACCATTTGCGTGGGCAAGTCCACCTATGCCCGCTGCGGAATCATTGTGAATGTAACGCCCTTTGAGCCGGAGTGGGAGGGATTTGTTACCCTCGAAATCTCCAACACGACCCCGCTGCCGGCCAGAGTGTATGGCAACGAAGGGTTGTGCCAGATCCTGTTCTTCCATTCGAATGAGCCTTGCGAGGTCAGCTACGCGGACCGCAAGGGCAAGTACCAGAAACAGCAGGGCATTGTTCTTCCCAAACTCTGATTTGCAAGCGATCCAGGCGTGCAATAGGCAGGTCTGGCGAGGCGGCGGTATACGCGTTCCTCTGCGCGGCCAGGGTTCCCGGCGCCAGGGCGGTAATCCGGGATGCGCGCGCGGAATTCCGGCGCTGGCGGAAGGTATCTTCAAGAGGCTGGCCAGGTATTCTGGAGCGGGCCTAACCCATTCATGTGATTGCGATTCGCATGAGTTATGACCCATAGTGAATGCAAGAGTGAACAAGGCATGGATGGCCACATTGCACATCCGTAATCCAATCCGCATTGGCATACCGGCTGGAGAACCGATTCGGCTGGAAGGTCTTCGCAGCATCTTTGATCACCGGCCCTCTGCTGGTGAGCCGAAGCTGGTTCCCGTCATTGGCGAGCTGGGAGAGCTGCTGGCGGACCGGCAGATTGAGTACCTGGTGGTGGACCTGAATGCCACATCGGGCCGCTTGCAGGCATTGGGGGATATTCGCACAGCACGGCCTGACCTTCGATTGATCGTTATCGGACCGGAGGGAGACGACGAGCTGGTCATGGACTCGATTGTCGCGGGCGCCAGAGCGTATCTGGACCTGACAGCGGGCCCGCGCGTGGTGCGGGAGGCAATCGACGTGGTGGTGGCCGGGTCCATCTGGGCGCCAAGGCGGGTGCTCTCCAAGCTCATCGACCGGCTCTTGACCAGCCCGGAGGGCGGTCTGTCGAGCGCTGCTCCGCGGCTGACCGCGCGGGAGCGCCAGGTGCTGGATCTCATCCTGATGGCGCGCTCCAATCGAGAAATCGCGATGGAACTCGGGATTGAGGAGCGAACGGTGAAGGCCCACGTGGGCAGGCTGATGCGCAAGACGGGCGTGGAAAATCGGATCGCGCTGTCGATACGCGCACTGGGCGGGCACCTCTCCTCGGGGGCTGGCGGCAAGGCGGGAGCGAAACGCAAGTCGGACGAGAGGCTGTAATCGGCCCTCTGGAGCGTGGTTACTAAAATCTATTGTCCTTCCGTACTCTTGATGCCCAGGGGTAACCGTTTTCATAATCAGTCTCAGAAACAACGCAGATCTGGGGAAAGGAGTTCCCAGGCGACATGTTTCTCATGGTGCCTGGGAACTCCTATTTTTTCTGACCGTTGCTCTCTTATTTTTGCCTGCCTCTGACCTCTCAGCCTACCTCTCAGGCAAACTCAGCATCTGAATGCCAAGAAGTGATGTTTTCGCTCTCCGGGAATGTTCCACCGTGTGACGTGCCGTATGCGTCTCATGGATGTAATCTCCTGTGCTGTAGGCTGATTTGTGTCCCCGGATTTTTGGGAGATGAGAAGGTATCCCCGCCTGTGGTTACATCGCGGCCATTGCTTCGTCTTTTCGTTGGAATCACACTAGAACCCGCGTCGTTGAGATGCGGAATGGAAAGGATCCAGGTATGAAGAAAGCCATAGCTTCCATCTGCCTCTGTTTCATGTTTACCTGCACCGCATTCGCACGCTCTTCGCGGCAGGATTTGCAGGTCCGTATCGATTCAGCCAAGACGGTGCTGGACCAGATTATGGCCGCCCAGGACAACAGCATTCCGCTGAATATTCTGCAGCAGGCAACCTGCGTCGCCGTTGTGCCGGGCATGATCAAAGGCGCGTTTGTCTTTGGCGGGCAGTACGGGCAGGGCGTGGTGACCTGCCGCACGGGGCATGGCTGGAGCGCACCGGTCTTCATCCGCATGGCGGGTGGATCCTTCGGTTTCCAGATCGGCGGGCAGTCGACCGACCTGGTGCTGGTTGCAGTCAACGACAAGGGCTTTCAGGATCTGCTGAAGAGCAAGTTCAAGATTGGCGGAGATGCCTCTGCCGCCGCCGGCCCGGTGGGACGCTCAGGACAGGCTGCCACGGACTGGAAGATGAATGCCGAGTTGCTGAGCTACTCGCGCAACAAGGGTCTCTTCGCCGGAATCGATCTGGATGGTACGAGCGTGAGCCAGAACATGGAGGACACGGAAACCTTCTATGGCGCTCCTCACACCTTTGAGTCGATTCTGAAGGGCAGCGTGGCTGTGCCGCAGGGAGCGGTCACCTTTGTGCGGACCGTGGCCCACTACTTTATGGCAGCCAAGGCGCAGAAGTAGCAGGCAACCACCACAGCAGAAGCGCATCATCCCCGAAGGCGGCCTCATAGCAGGCCGCCTTTCTGTTGCCGGAGCAGCTTACAGCGCGTGCGGCAGTAGCATAGCAGGCGCAGCGATGCCATACACTTGAACTTTGTCCGCTTGCGATGAGGGAACGGTTCGAGTTCTGGTTTGTGCTGGCAGTGGCGCGCACCCTGGGGTGGTTGCCGCGCGGGGTGGCGCGTCTTCTGGCGGGAGTTCTCACCTGGACTGTGTATGCGATGCTGAGCCGCCTGCGACAGGTGGGGCTGCGCAATCTGGAACTGGCGTTGC
Organism: Acidobacteriota bacterium; assembly: GCA_021781255.1. The sequence continues at coordinate 2,458 of JAJXXG010000874.1, read as the reverse complement.
CCGCAGTTCCCATGGCAGAGCGGAGACGGATTCTTCGCGGGGTCTATCGCCACCTGGGCTGGCAACTGGTGGAGTTCTGCCGCATGCCAAGGTATACGCCGCAGAATATCCGCCACTGGATTCGCACGGAGGGGCTGGAGAATTATCTTGCTGCAACGGCGCGCGGCAAGGGGGTCCTGGTTCTGACGGGGCACCTGGGCGCGTGGGAGCTTTCCAGCTTTTACCACTCCATGATGGGATACCCCATGGGCATGGTAATTCGGCGGTTGGACAACCGCCTGCTGGATGAGTTTGTGAACGGCATCCGCTGCCTGCACGGAAACCGGGTTCTGCACAAGGATGATTTTGCCCGCGGCCTGCTGAAGGCCATGCACGCCGGCGACACGGTCGGCATCCTGATGGATACAAATATGACGCCGCCGCAGGGCGTGTTTGTGGACTTCTTCGGTCACAAGGCCTGCACGGGATCCGGGCTGGCGCGTGTGGCGCTGAAGACAGGGGCGGCGGTGCTGCCGGGCTTTCTGCTGTGGGAACCGGCGGAGCGCCGGTACGTGCTGCACTTTGGCCCGGAGCTCAACTTTGCGCATACGGGGGACGCCGACGCGGATATCGAGAGGGCGACCCAGCAATGCAATGACGCGCTGGAGTCCTGGATTCGCCGCTACCCCGACCAGTGGCTGTGGATTCATCGGCGATGGAAGACGCGCCCGCCGGGGGAACCCGGAATCTACGACAGGAGGCACCGATGACGCTTGCGGAACTGATGGAGAAACTGGGCGGCAGGCTGGCGCAGGGCGATGCGGGATGGGTGGTGGACGGCGTGAACTCCTGCGAGCTGGCCAGCCCATTTGATCTGGTGTTTGCGGACAATGCGGCGATGGCCGCCGAGGTGCTTGCAAGCAATGCGGGCGTTGTTGTGCTGCCGTCCGGCGTTGCGGCAGGGGCCTATCCGCATGGCAAATGCGTGGTGGAGGCCGAGCAGCCGCGGCTGTGGTTTGCGCGGGCAGCCAGGCTGCTGGCCAAGCCTCCGCTGGCCACGGGGGTGCATCCTGCCGCGGTGGTGCCGCCGGATGCCATGCTGGCCCCCGGCGTTGTGGTGGGAGCCGGCGCGGTGATTGGGTCGCACGCGCGCATCGGCGAAGGGACGCGCATTGAGGCCGGAGCGGTGCTGGGAGATCGCGTGCAGGTGGGCGAAGATTGCCATATTCATCCCCGGGCCGTGCTGTACCCCGGCGTGACGCTGGGCGACCGCGTGGTGGTGCATGCGGGCGCGGTGCTGGGCGCGGATGGCTTTGGCTACGTGCGCGACAGCAGGACCGGCGCGTACACGCAGTTTCCGCAGCAGGGCACGCTGGTGATTGAAGACGATGTGGAGATTGGAGCCAACTCGACAATTGACCGCGGCGCGTTGCAGGAGACGAGAGTTCGCAGAGGGACGAAGATCGATAACCTCGTCCACGTGGGCCACAACTGCGACATTGGCGAGGATGTGATTCTGGTGGCGCTAACGGGCATTTCGGGTTCGAGTACGGTGGGCAAAGGCGCGGTGCTGGCCGGGCAGGTGGGCATAGGCGACCATGCGCATGTTGGCCCGGGGGTGATCCTGGGCGGACAGGCCGGGGTACTGAGCGGCAAGACGGTGACCGGCGAAGGCCTGAAGCCAGGCACCGTTCTGTGGGGCACGCCCGCGCGGCCGCTGAAGCAGGTGCTGCGGGAACAGGCAACGCTGACGCGGTTGACCCGAGGCCAGCGAAGGTCTGCGGATACGAAGGCGTCCGAAGCGGAATAACGCGCATGGCCATGGTTGTGGTGGGCGGCAGCGGACGCGGCGTGGGCAAGACTGCCCTGGTGTGTGGCGTGATTCGCACCTTGCCGGAGTTTGCCTGGACGGCGGTGAAGGTGACCGATCACGAGCACGGATTGCCGGAGGCCATCTGGGAAGACCGTGGGCAGGCCGCTGGGCCGGAGACCGATACTGCGCGCTATCTGGCAGCCGGCGCGCGGCGGGCGTTTCTGCTTGCGGCGGAGGACGAGGAACTGCCGCATCTGCTGGAGGAACTGTGGGCAAGGCTGGAACGGGATGCGCATGTGATTGTTGAGTCGAACCGCGTGCTACGCTACGTGCGACCGGATGCGTTTCTGGCCGTTCGGGGCGACACGGACGCTGCAATGAAGGCATCTTTGCGAGAGGTGGAAGGGCGCGTGGATGCGTGGGTGGTATCCGCGGAGCGCGATGGTGTGGCCGCGGGGGCGAGTCCGGTTTTTCGGCTGGCGCGGATGGAGCAGATCTCCGCCGAGTTGCGGGAGTGGCTGCGAGCAAAACTGCAGCAGGCGTGATTTCGCAGCGCCGGGCCTTTCTTGCTGCTGCAAATGGCTCTAAGATGGTAGCTCCCAGGAGGAAGCAAGCATGGATCGACGTGATTTTTTAAAGACCGCAACCACTGCCGTAAGCGTGGCG
>JAJXXG010000734.1 GCA_021781255.1 Acidobacteriota bacterium | reverse complement strand
GCTGCCGATCGGTCGAGGTGAGATCAGTATTCTCCTCCACCAGCGACTTCACCTCGTCGGCCGTCAGCTGATGCTCTTCACCCACAGCGCTCGTTTGAATGCTGCTTGCGGGAATGCCCTGCTGCACCAGGAACGCCTTCACGCGGTTTACACGCCGCTCTGAAAGTGCCTGGTTAAACTTTGCTGATCCGCGCGGATCCGTATGTCCGGTCAGGATCAGCTGGGCATCCGGCTTGTAGTGGAGATAGCTCTTGAAATCCGACGCCAGTGTGGTCAGCGTTCCCTGCTGGCTTTCCACCAGGCCACCGTTGGGATACCGCTCGCTGGGCCGGGCCGTCGGGAAGAAGATGCTGTGCAGCGCAAGGCGATGCTCCAGCCGTATCTGCTCCGGCGAAGGCGAAGGCGGCGGAGGCGGTGCCTCGATTGTCACAGTCGTATTGGCCGTGGCTGTGTGTCCTTTGTCATCCGACACATTGCAGGTAATCTCCACAGGACCGGACGGTGCGCCAACTGAGGAGTAGGTCGTTGAGGTGCCCGAGCCGCCGATGTTGCCTGCGGATGCCGAGTAGCTGTAAGTCAGCGGACGGTTCTGCGGGCTCATGCCCATCGCCGTAATCGTACTGGTTCCGTCCGGCTTGATTTCGGCCGGATCTGCCGAGCAGGTGAGAGTCGGCGGCTCAAATGGCTTCACCGTGAACGAAGTAGAACCGGATGCCGATTGCCACGGCTTCAAACCTTCCTTGCCGGGCTTGCCTTGCTTCACGCCGCACTTCACGGTGTAGGTTCCGGGAGCCAGATTCGCCGTGTCCACGGTCGCCTTGGAGTCCTTACCGGTCACGCCTTCGCCGCTCCAGGAATAAATCGCGTGCTCCTTGGGATTCAGGTTGCCCGCCGTGCCTTCCACGGAAACCGGATCGCCCGCATAGACGGACTCGGGGCTGGCGGTGCAAGCCATCGTAACCGCCGGAGGAGGCGCAATGTTGCCGATGTGGAAGACAACGCCGGTGCTCAACCGAGCAGCCTTCACGTTCGCGCGGCCGCCATAGACGCCCGGACCCCAGTTGTCATGCATGTACTGGAAATCGGCCTCGAAAACGCGAATCGACAGATGCCGATTGAACCAGGGAGTCTGATAATCCAGACCGCCGCCTGCCGTGACCACCATGCCCCATTTGTCAGGCTGATTGTAGGGGCCGCCGATGCGTTCCACGCCCACCAAACCGTGAATGAACGGCGTGATGTCTTCGCTCGGGAAACGGTAAATGGGACCAATTGAAGCACCGCTCATGTCCTGCGAGGACATCATGTGCTCATCGCCAATCGCTTCCACACCGAAGTTCTTGTTTAAGTAGTAGGCGACACTCTCGATGGCTCCCTTGTTGAAGCTCTTGTAAGGAAATCCCATGGTCGTTCCGTTGGGCAGCAGTGTCTGCACTGTGTCCTTTGGCGCCAAGTAGCTATAACCCGCGAAAATGTCCCACCTTGAGGGTGAGTCATTTGCGGCAGCCTTCGTCGTGCTCTGTGCCATCATTGCCGAAGGCACACTCAATGTGCATGCCAATGCAAGCACCCGGCCCAACGTCTTCACCGTTTGCGCATTCATCTTCATCCTCCGCAATCAAAAACCGTTCACATCAAAACCGCTAGACCCAAGGGTTAACGGCCCTCTTAACACTCCGCCGCTTTCCGCATTTTGAAATATCTACTCAATAGCGTGGAGATTCATTACGCAGGGACGCAATTAAGCACCATCTAACGTAACACATACAGAATTACTGCTTACGCAGAAAACTGAGGGGGGTATGTCTTCGCATACCACCAACGCCGAACACACTGAGTTGTTACCGAGTTACCGAGATACCACTATCTGGGATTGCCGATGAAATCCCCTGACTACACGAGATTCAGTGTCTTCCTCAAACTCCGCGGCTCACGCTGAATCTTTTCTTGTAGAAGCGTAATTGCGTAGATAAGTTGCTCGGGGCGGGGTGGGCAGCCGGGAACATAAACATCCACGGGAATCACCTGGTTCACTCCCTGAACGATGGCGTAATTGTTGAAAACGCCCCCTGAGGTCGCGCAGGCACCCATTGAAATCACCCATTTTGGCTCCGGCATCTGGTCATAAAGCCGCCGGATGACAGGTGCCATCTTCTGCGAAACACGGCCCGCAATCACCATCAGGTCAGACTGGCGCGGCGAAGGCCGGAAGACCTCAGCACCAAAGCGCGCAATATCAAAGCGCGAAGCCCCCATCGACATCATCTCAATGGCGCAGCAGGCCAGCCCAAATGTGACCGGCCACACCGAGCTTTTGCGGATCCAGTTCACCGCGAAATCCAGGGAGGTGAAAAACACCCCCTCAGGCTGCTCAAATCCGTAGTTCACTTCCTGGAGTTTGCCGCGATTTTTCGCGCTGCTCTCCAGAGCTCCGAACAGATAACGGTCGCGTTCCAGCGTGGCTCCCATACCCTTCATCATACGCCTGCCAGGCCCTGCGCAAATCTTCCTGTGCGAATCCCTTCTTGAGGAGGCTGAAATCCCCTCCGCATGCGCTATTCTTAGGGGTTCACGCAATGCACCTATTTGCTCGCTGTCACGCCCATTCCTAGCAGCCACCCCCCAGAATGGCCTATACCGGAATGGCCCAAACCTGCGTACGCGCCCTGGCTCTGGCCGGGCGACGCCTAACTGGAGCACACACACGCAATGTATCTCCGTTGGATGAAGTATCTTGCCCTGCCTGCGCTCTTCGCCTCGCCCCTTCTAGCTCTTGGCCAATCCGCCGCCTCCGCTCCGGCCACGCAGGCCCAAATCGCCGCGTTGCAGCAGGCCGTTGACCAGGCCCGCCTGAACGCCGACAACGCCTGGATGCTGGTCTCTGCAGCGCTCGTCCTGCTGATGACAGGTCCGGGGCTTGCGCTCTTTTACGGCGGCCTCGTCCGCCGCAAGAACATTCTGGGCACCATGATGCAGAGCTTCGCCATGATGGGCCTCATCACCATCCTCTGGGCCGTCGTCGGTTACTCGCTGGCCTTCGGCCACGGCAACTGGTTCATCGGCGGTTTTGAGCACGTCTTTCTGCACGGCGTGGGCCTGGCTCCCAATCCTGACTACGCGCCCACCATCCCTGAGCAGACCTACATGGTCTACCAGCTCATGTTCGCCATCATCACTCCGGCGCTCATCACCGGCGCATTTGCTGAGCGTATGAAATTCAGCGCCATGGCCGTCTTCCTTTCCCTCTGGTCGCTGATTGTTTACAGCCCCATGGCCCACATGGTGTGGGGCATCGGCGGTCTGCTCAACGCCTCCGGCGGCGCGCTGCCCTCGCTTGACTTCGCCGGCGGCACGGTCGTCCACGTCACCAGCGGCGTCTCGGCACTGGTCACGGCCATCTATCTTGGCAAGCGCATGGGTTATCCCCACACAAAGATGCCTCCCCACTCGCTGGTGCTCAGCTTCATTGGCGCTTGCCTGCTGTGGGTGGGCTGGTTCGGCTTCAATGCGGGCTCGGCGCTTGGCTCTGGCCCCCTGGCCACCAGCGCATTCATCAACACTCACTTTGCCGCGGCCACGGCCGCGCTCGGCTGGACACTCGTTGAATGGATCGACGAAGGTAGACCCACCGCCCTTGGCGCGATCTCTGGCGCGGTTGCAGGACTGGTGGCCATCACCCCGGCCTCCGGTTTCGTCAAGCCCTTCCCGGCGCTGCTCATCGGCCTGATGGCCGGCGGCTTCTGCTCCTTCATGGTCTTCAAGGTCAAGGCATGGTTCGGCTATGACGATTCGCTCGACGCCTTCGGCGTGCACGGAGCGGGCGGCACGCTGGGCGCGGTGCTCACCGGTCTTTTCGCCACGGAGGCCATCAACCCCATCTTCGGCAAGGGCATCCCCACCGGCGCAGTCGACGGCCACTGGGCGCAGGTGCTGCACCAGATTGCCGGCATCGCCATCGCCTGGGGCATCTCAATTGTCGGAACTCTCATCCTGCTCTTCCTGGTTGACAAAATCATCGGTCTCCGCGTCTCTGCTGAGGATGAAGCCACCGGACTTGACCTCTCGCAGCATGGCGAAGAGGGCTACGACCTGATTTCCTAGGCAGGAATCCAAATCTTCACGGTGGGCGGTGCCACAAACGCCGTCCATCCTGTTACGCTGGCAAGCGAGGAATGACGAACATGGTAAAAATCGAGGCGGTTCTGCAGCCTTCCAAACTCGACGCCGTCAAGGATGCACTGCTTGAAGCGGGCATCGAGGGCATGACAATCCTAGAGGCGCGTGGCCACGGCCGCCAGAAGGGACACACCGAGTTCTACCGTGGCCGCGAATACACGGTCGACCTTCTGCCCAAGGTCAAGATCGAGCTCGTCGTCACGGAATCCCGCAAGGAAACGGCCATCCAGGCCATCCAGAGCGCGGCCCGTACCGGGCGCATCGGCGACGGCAAAATCTTCGTCAGCCACATTGACGAAGCCATCCGCATCCGCAACGACGAGCGCGGCGAAGCCGCCCTCTAAATTCAGCTCACAACCAAAACCATTGCGCGGGCGTCCCCGGTCCCGATTTTGAGACCGGGGAATCCAGCTCCGCCGCCTCCCGGCACAATCCCTTTCCGCCTCTCCACGCCACGCCTTGGCCCCTGCCATCCCTGTGCTACCCTTGTTCCCCTGTGGCCAACTTTGAAAAAGCTCCGGCTGAGGTGCAGGAGATCCTTTCCAAGCCGATTCAGCAACTTGGCTTGAAGCTGGAAGGCTCTCCGCTCGAACGCTTTGTCCATCAGCTCTACAAGGAGCTGGACGCGAAAGGCCTTCATCGCTTTCGCCCAAGGTGCTACCTGACCGATGAGTGGGGCTGCCCCAACATGGAGCCCGTAATCGGGATTCCCTTCTATCTCGCCGATCCGCAACTTCAGCGCCTCGAATCAGCCATGAACGACATTGAAGACGCGCGGCAGATCATGATGTACATGCGCCACGAGGCCGGCCACGCCTTCAATTACGCCTATGCGCTTTACAAAACAGAGGAATGGCGCAACCTCTTCGGGCCTTTCCGCCGCCCGTATCGCGACAATTACAAGCCGGTTCCCTTCTCTCGCCAGTTCGTGCGGCACATGGAGGGCTGGTACGCGCAGAAACATCCCGACGAAGATTTCGCTGAGACCTTTGCCGTATGGCTCACGCCGCGTTCCAACTGGCGCAAGCGCTACAAGGGATGGGGCGCAATGCGCAAACTGCTTTACATGGATCGCATTGGCCGCAAGCTGGGCAGCATTGACCCCGTAGTTGCGCATGGCGATACCGACATCACTGTCGAAGAAATGGCCGTCACCGTCGGCGAGTTCTATCAGAACGCGCTCGACCAGCAACTCTCTCCCGGCGATCTTCCGCTCGATACGGATCTGCGCGACATCTTCAACGTATCAAAGCGTCGCAGAAAAAATG
>JAJXXG010000287.1 GCA_021781255.1 Acidobacteriota bacterium | reverse complement strand
GTAACCTGCAGGCCGTTGTAATTGGAAAATCCAATGTTCGACATCATATCGATCGCGCCCAGATACGGGAACTCTGCCGCATAAGGCGCCACGCCGTTCACGGGCTGGTTAACGTTCGTGATGGTGGGCATCTCCTTGCCGTGGTTGCCGACGTATTCGACATCCAGTGCCAGCGAGCCGGTAAAGCTGTGCTGAACGCCTAAGTTCCAGTTAATGACGTACGGAGTCTTCCAGTTAGGCACCACGCCCATGAAGCCGCAAGGACTGTCAGTGGTGCACTGCAAGACAGCGGGTGGAAAGACCACCCCATCCCACTGGCCGGGGCCTGTGCCCGCGCTGGGGAAGGAAACTACACTGCCGCTGTTGATCTTGCCGGGCCCGGGCGTTCCGTTGAGTAAGAAGCCCGTAGGGATGGTGCCGATACCGGTGAAGGGGCCATTCTGTTCGGCCAATTGGTTGTCCCATTCGCCCAGAAATGGATGATCGTACATCAGGCCGCCTCCCGCTCGAATCGCCGTGGTCCCATTCCCCGTGGGATCCCAGGAGATGCCAAACCGGGGCGAAAAATTCTTGCGGTCAGGCTCGAAAATGCTACTGATCTGCTTGCCAACCTGCTCGAGTCCGAGCGTCGGGCAGGAGGTGACGCCTAAGTTATTGGGCAGGTTGGGACAAAAGTTCCCTATCAGGCCGTTGCTTTCCGAGGGCGGGGTAAAGTATTCGTAGCGCAGTCCCAGGTTGAAGGTCAAGCGCTTCGTGACGCGCCAGTCGTCCTGAATGAAGGGCATAAAGGCCCATGAGTTCAGGTGACGTTCCACATTGCCCTCCAAATGCAGGGCAAAGGTCGAATTGCCTGCGAGGAAATCCTCCAAAGCAGTGGAGTTTTCAATCTGCGGCGTGCCCCCTCCAAAAAAGTTGATCCAGCCGCGCGCCAGGGCGAAGCCGCCCTCGTCAGACCTGATGTGCGACATCTCATAGCCAAATTTCAAGGTATGCCGGCCGCGCACGTAAGAAACGTTGTCCGCGCCGTCATAGAGCGGCGAGGGACCGTTATAGTCCGGGCGGGTAAAGCTGGTTCCCAGCTCGTAAGAGGCGCCGATGTTGATCGCCGGTAGCCCGCCCGGAGAAGTGATGCCCGTGTTCAGGCCGTAACTGGACGCCGGTACACCAATATCCCCATTGATGAGCGCTTGGTACATCCGGTTAAAACCGAACCGGACCTCATTCACCCAGCGGGAATTGGGCGTCCAGATCCAGCTATAGTTGCCGGTCACGCTCCGTCCGGGAAGGTCTGTGTCGAAGATGGGGTTTACATAGGCTCGGTCCTCGCCGATCCCAAAGTAGTCGCCAATGAATAACATGGCGGCGAGAGTGTTGTGGCTGTTGATCGAGTAGTTTAACTTCAAGACCACGTTATCGGTCCGGTCCGTGTTCGGGAAGCCCAGGACTTGGGTGGGCGAACTCGTGGGGTTCGCGGGGAACAGCGTGAGGAGCTTCAGAGTGGCCGGACTGATGGGCACACTTGCCGCAGTGAGCGCTGCTTCCGCATCTGGAATGCTGTTGGCCGGGTCACCGGCGGGATTCGCCTCGGTCGCTTGCGAAACCGTTTCAGGGACGCCGAGACTGAAGGCGTTGCCAATGGTGTCGCGACGCCCTTCATAGCCGGCAAAGTAAAACAGCTTGTCTTTGATGATCGGGCCGCCTACGGTGCCGCCGAAGGTTTCCATGGTCAGGGGTAGTTGGGGGGCGGGAGAAGTGTTGAAGTAGTTGCGCGCATCCCAGGCCCCGTCGCGCCCGAAGGCAAATGCGGTGCCGTGCAGCCGATTGGTGCCTGATTTAACCCCGACATTGATCACTTCGCCCGGCTTCCAGCCATATTCCGCCTTGGGGTTCTGTTCGAGGTTGAACTCCTGAATGGCGTCGGTGGGCAGAACCGTGCTGGCTTCAGTGATCGGGCTGGGCGCGTTCACCACCGTCCAGCCAACGCTGTAATCGTTGTCCATCATGCCATCGACGTAATAGATTGTTTCGCCCGCCCGCAGGCCATTAGTGCTCTGCGTCCAGGCGCTGCCGCCCGGCTGAATCATTACCCCTGGCCGCAGCGTGATCAGGTACTGAAAGTTCCCGCCGTTGAGGGGCAGATTGTTGATCGCGGTGTTACTCAGCGTGCCGCCCAGCGTGGCGCTCGTAGTATCCACCAGAGGTGCCGCCCCAGTAACGGTAACCGTCTGCTCGACTTCTCCAGGCGGGAGGGTAATGTCAGCGCGGTAGTCCTTGCCGACCTCCACCAAGATATTCGAGTACTGTACCGTCTTGAAGCCCTTGGCCGTAGCGCGCGCCAGATATGTTCCCGGAAGCAGGCTTGGGACCACATACTGTCCGCTGCTGTCGGTGGTAAACGTTCTCGTGATGCCTCTCTGTACGTCTTTAATGGTTACGGTGGCGCCGACAATCACGCTGCCGCTCTGGTCCGTAATGATTCCCAGTATGCGTCCGGTGTTAATTTGTGAGAACAGAGGAAGGCAGACAAACAGAAAGGCCGCGACTATGCTCAGCCCTCCCGCTGCGACCCCGCGCAGCCGCCGCGTCCGTAACTGGCGACCTGAATTGTGCTCCTGCCCGACAACTTCATGAATCATGCTCTCTCCTCTTTTCCAAGGCGGTTCAGAGCGCGTATGCTCTTTCGATCTGCGAGTGTGTCAGAGAAAGTTGACGACCGCTCTTAACCGTCAGCTGGGTCGGACAAAGCGTTGGTCAGACTTCTTTTTCAGTTGTCTCCTGCTTTTGTTCGTTTGGTTGGTAGTACTTGCGTCTCGTAGTCCTCAGGCATCGGAGATGTGAAACGCCTTTTCCGCGTTTCCGTGCACAATTTTCTCGTTATCCGCCTTCGGGGAAAGGAGAGGCATACCATGCCACGCAAAGTCTACCTTGCCGTGTTGATAACACAGAATTTGTCGGTCGTCAATTGTGTATTTCATAGGTTCACAACTTTCGCAGGAAATCCCCGCATTTTGAGCGAGGGTAGAGATTGCCCTTTATAGAGGAATTGGTTATAGCACACGATAGCTGGGAGGGGGGCGCAATCCGCGGTAGAAGGGACTTTCGACCAAGAAAATTCATTCACCCGGAGAGGCCCCGATGCACGATGGCAAAGTCCACTCCCATTTAAAGGCTCAGTTGAGGAAGTTCGCCGCCGCTTTGTCTGGTGAGCCTGGGTGCTGATGCAGGAGATGGAGGAAAGGTGTCTGATAAAGTGCTCGCGGGAAGGGTTATCTGCGCTCGACGCCAGGGAACCGACCCGAGTTTCATCCCCCGGCGCGCCTTGGGGGGGCCACTCGCAGAACCAACTCCCGAGAAATCATCTGGCCAGAATGGCTCAAAAGCGTATACTTGCCGCGACCAGGAAGCCAAATGGAAACCCCGGTTAACGCTTTTGGGGGCAAAAGGAGCGAGAACCATGAAGTCCAGAGGTTTCGAGTATCGATTTCGCGAGCCTTACGGGAGACCCGGCGAACGGGGTGCTCCGCCGCCGGTATACAGCCACAGCATCGAAAATGGCATGCTCATCGAGCGCAACGTGAAGGTGCGCATGCGCGATGGGATCGAGATCTATGTTGACGTTTTTCGTCCTCCCGAAGAGAAGCCAGCCCCGCCGATCATTGCCTGGACGCCTTACGGCAAGCATCAGAATGGAATCGGAATCTATGAAGCTAACCCGGCTTGCGAAGTCACGCCGGGCATGGTCTCGCGCTACGCAACCTTCGAAGGTCCCGATCCTGTCTATTGGGTGACGCGCGGCTACGCCATCGTGAATGCGGACATCCGCGGAACCTGGTACTCGCAGGGAATCGCTACTTTGCTTTCGCCGGAAGAGGCACAGGATTTCTATGACCTGATTGAGTGGGCCGGCACGCAATCCTGGAGCAATGGCAAGGTGGGTCTCTCCGGCGTCTCGTACCTTTCGCAACTGCAGTGGCGTGTAGCAGAACTCCACCCGCCCCATTTGGCGGCGATGAACATCTGGGAGGGATTTAATGACACTTATCGCGAAGTAGCTCGCCACGGAGGCATTCCAGACACTGGGTTCTGGCCCAGACTTGCCGATAGCTGGGGCTGCAGCGCCGGCGCGACCATTGAGGATCTACTTAGAGAAACCCAGGAACACCCTTGGTATGACGCATTCTGGGAATCCAAGGCGGCGGACTTTACCAAAATCAACGCTCCTGCCTTTGTGGTTGCCTGCTGGGCAGATCAGGGTTTGCACCTGCGCGGCACGATAAGGGGGTTCGAGAAGATTGCCTCTTCGCAAAAATGGCTACTCGTTCATGGGCGGAAGAAATGGGCCCATTACTACCAACCGGAAAATGTAAAGCTCTTGCAGGAGTTCTTCGACTACTTCCTCAAGGGTGTTCCGTCGCCCGTGACGGAGTGGCCGAAAGTGCGCCTGGAGGCACGCGAGAAATACTTCGTCGGTAGCCTGCGAGCCGAAGATGAATGGCCCATAGCGAGGACCGAATATCGGAAACTCTACCTGGATGCGAAGCACGGCGCCATGCAGTCGAGCCCGGTGGGGGAAGCCTCATTCTGTAGCTATAACGCGATGGGCGGCGGACCGGGTGCGCATCGCGCGGAGTTCGAGATCGCCTTTGCGAAACCGACCGAACTCATTGGGCACGTGAAGCTGAAGGTATTTATGGCGGCCGACGACGCCGATGACATGGATATTTTTGTCGGAATCTACAAGTTCGATGCCAAAGGCAACTTCGTGCCGTTTGCGTTTTATGCCTTCTTCGACGACGGACCTGTTGCTCTAGGCTGGTTGCGGGCATCGCATCGCGAGCTCGACCGCGAAAAATCCACCGAACATCAGCCCGTGCTGGCCCATCGGCGTGAGCTGAAGCTCAAGCCCGGTGAGATTGTGCCCCTGGAAATCGAGATCTGGCCTTCGGGCACGCGCTTTGAAGCGGGTGAAAAGTTAAAGCTCATTGTGCAAGGCACGGATCTACAGAAGTATTCCAAAATCGTAGCTCCAATCTATTACCGCCATGAGGATACGGTGAACCGTGGGCATCACCGGATCTATACGGGTGGACAATATGACTCGCACCTTTTGGTTCCGGTGATTCCACCGAAACCAACCAAGGTGAATCCGATTGGGGAAACGGCCGGATGACGCAAGGCTTCGAATGCACGTTTTACGGGATTATTTCCGCCACGAACGCCCTCGTCGTCGATATCCAATGCGTCGGAGATGTAGACGGTCTGTGTTGTTGTAGTATGGTCGGCAATGTTCGAGATTGAGGACTCGACGGCGGAGTCTTGGCAAAGGCCAAAGAATGCGCTCGCCGAGGTCGGCGCCAGACGGCACGCCTACAGCAAAACCACAGTAGATATATCTCGAAGCCGCAACTGCTGAGTGGATTTTTCCTAACAAGAAACGAGTTCTTGATCAT
>JAJXXG010000230.1 GCA_021781255.1 Acidobacteriota bacterium | reverse complement strand
GCGCGCTGGCGGGGAATGCGCTGAAAGAGAAGGCCAAGCAGGAGGCGGAGGAAAGAGGGCTCGCCGATTACGAGGAAGAAATCGTCAAGGCAATGGTGAAGCGGGGCCGCCAACCGAACCTGAGTTTCTTCGCTTTTACCGCCACACCGAAGTACAAAACGCTGGAGACCTTTGGCCGCAAGGACGAGAACGGCAAACCGCAACCATTTCACGTCTACTCCATGCGGCAGGCCATCGAGGAGAAATTCATTCTCGATGTCCTGCGCTACTACACGACCTACAAGACGTACTTCCGGCTGATTAAATCCATTGAGGACGATCCAAAGCTGGACAAGAAGAAAGCCGCCCGCGCTCTGGCGCGCTTCGTCAGTTTTCACCCATACAACTTGGCGCAGAAGACGGAAGTGATGATTGAGCACTTCCGCACTTTCACCAAGGCGAAGATCGGTGGCCGCGCAAAGGCAATGGTCGTCACTGGCTCTCGCGAGCACGCCGTCCGCTACAAACAGGAATTCGACAAGTATCTCGCAGAGAAGGGCTACCACGACATCAAGACGCTGGTTGCATTTTCCGGAACCGTGGCACTCGACACGGGCGACGAGTATACCGAAGTAGCGATGAACAACGGGATTCGTGAAAGCCAGTTGCCGAAGGAGTTCGAGAAGGATTTGTACCAGGTTCTGATCGTGGCGGAGAAATACCAGACGGGTTTCGACCAGCCACTCCTGCACACGATGTATGTGGACAAGCGATTAGACGGCGTGCAGGCGGTACAGACGCTATCCCGCCTGAATCGAACCCACTCCGGCAAAGAGGACACGTTCATCCTTGACTTCGTGAATGAGGCCGAGGACATCAGAGAGGCGTTCAAGCCCTACTATGAAATTCCGGCAATCGATCAACAGGTCGATGTGCAGCAGCTTTACGGACTTCAGCACAGCCTGGCCGAGGACCAGGTGTACTGGGCAAACGAAGTGGAAGAGTTCGCGAAGGTGTTCTTCAGGCCCAAGCAATTCCAATCCCAGACCGATCATGCAGCAATGCATCGCATCCTGAACGGCCCAGTAGAGCGATTCCGGGCACTAAGCGAAGAGAAGCAGGAACAGTTCCGCAGCAACCTGGTTGCTTTCCGGAACCTTTACTCGTTCATGTCGCAGATCATTCCTTTTCAAGACGCTGATCTTGAAAAGCTGTACGCATTCGTTCGATTGCTTGTGCCACGGCTGCCCAAACGCGGCATAGGACCCGCAGTCGTGCTCGACGACGAGGTTGCGCTTCGTTTTTATCGTTTGCAGCAGACGAGCGATGGTTCCATTGCCCTTGCGGCTGGCGAGAGGGGGACCGTTCCCGCGCCTACGGCGGTCGGCACGGGCAAAGACCGGCATGAACAGGTCGAGCTCTCTCGATTGATCGATGTCGTCAACGAGCGCTTCGGAACTGATTTCAAACCGGCAGACCAATTGTTCTTCGAGCAAATTAGAGAGGAGGCAATATCCGACACCGCGATCCAGCAGGCCGCAATGGTCAATTCGCTGGAAAATTTCGGATATGTCTTTGACAAGGCGCTCGAAGACAAGTTCATTGATCGCATGGACCAAAACCAAGAGATATTCGCTCGCTACATGAACGATAAGGACTTCCAGCGTGTAGTCGCCGATTGGATGCGTAGACAGGTTTATGACGAAGTCCGTGCTCAGCCGCCGGAAGGTGTACCCACAGCGGACCCGCAAATATAGTGTCCATTTGAACCTGTTCCCCTCTTCTGGCATTATTGATGCCATGTAAGCGGGTGCCATGCGAATCGCCATTCCCCCCAGCCTTCGCATTGTCGCCGGTTTGCTTTTGGCTGCCCTGCTGAGCATTGTCGGGTATCAAGTCTTCCGGCGGCGCAATCCTAATGCTCCAGAAGCGCTGCTGAAGCAAGCCGATGATCTGTCATGGTTGAACGCTTGGATTCAGGCCGAGCCTTATTATCGCCGAGCTGAAGTTGCCTTTCGTTCCGAGGGCGATTCGTCCAAAGCACTTTACGCACAAGTCAGCGAAATGCCCGCAAAGAGTGAATCGTCAACCACGATTCCCAAACAGATTGCTGTTTTACGTCAGGATTTGACGTTGCCTGCCGCTCACGCCCCTGAGACGCGCCTGCGAATTCTCACGATTCTGGGAATGCTCGAAACGAACTACGACGCAGGCATGGCGCAGAAAACGTGGACAGAAGTGGAGACGCTGGCTCTCGCCCATCACCATTATTTGCTTGCCTCACGCGCTGTCGGCGAACAAGGGATTGCAGCCTTTTTGCTTGGCGATATTGCGACAGCAAAGAAGGATGTCGTCCGTGCATGGACGGTCGCCAAGTTTACCGACCCAGCCGCGCAAATCCGCTACGCAAGCATGTACGGAACCGGCTTGGTGGCGCTCCACAAATACAAAGAGGCTCTGGGCCCGCTGAACGAAGCCATCAAGGTAGCGGCAAAGACTCCCCATGTGGCATATCCGACTATCGCCATTACGGCCAAGATCGGTGCCTTGAGCGGGTTGGGGCGCGACAAAGAGGCGCTTGAACTCGCCGACGAGGAAATGCGCAGAGTCTCTGCATATCATCTGACAGCGCATCTCTACGATCTCTACCGGGCAAGGGCGCTGGTCTATCAGCAGATGAACGAGTGGGATAAGGCGATCAGCGACTATCAGAAGGCGATCCAATATGCGAAGCAGCTTTCCTACTGGCGCGGCATGAGTGAATCAGATGGACTCTTAGCCAAGGCTTACCTGCATCAGGGAATGTTGAACCCGGCCCTGGGCGCGATCGACGAGGCCATCCATGCGAACAAGCAGATTCCTGACGAGATGTATTTCGTGCCACGGAATCTCGCCATCAAAGCTGAGATTCTGGCTCGCCTCGGCAGAATACAAGCATCCAATGACCTGTACGAAAAGAGCGCGGATTTGCTCGACGCGCTGCTGAGCAGAGTCCCCACGCCGATGCTTGAACGCCAGCTCTTGAATGATTTGAGCGTTGTATACGCCGGATATTTTGCTTCGCTGAGCGGCCAGGGAAAGCTGGCCGATGCGTTCCGCGTGATCGAGCGAGCGCGTGGACGCATTGAAGCGCAGGCGCTCTCGCATCATGCCGTCATCCCACCTCACGCGCCGAGTCCCGCTGAGTTGCGGCTGACAAGTCTCAATGTCCGTCTTCTGGATACGGACAACCCTGCCGCCAGAGGCCGAATTCTCAACTCAATTTACACGACGGAACAGCAACTCGGCACGGATGACACTGACATCGACAGACCTCCCGATCCAGTAGCACTTGGCCGACTAGAACAGGATCTTCGCCCTTCCGAGCTATTCGTCGAATATGTGCTCGCGGAACCGCACTCGTACGCACTGGCCGTTACCAGAACGGGTGCTCACTGCTATACCTTGCCGCCAAAGAGCGTGTTGAACAAGGACGCTTCACGGTACCGTGCGAAGCTGATGGGTCACAAAGCCGACTTGCCGCTGGCGCAGAAACTCTTCAATAGCCTGTTGGCCGCGATACCGGAATATCGAACGAAAACTGATGTCATCGTGGTTCCCGACGGCGAGTTGAACCTGCTGCCCTTCGGCGCGATTGCGGATGGGGGCCAGTACATTATCGCGTCGCATACTGTGAGCGTCGCTCCATCTGGGACCGTACTTGACCTTTTGCGGCACAGGGCGATTCTCCCTACGCACACGGATCAGTCCTTCCTCGGCGTCGCAGCATGGACATCGAAAGCTCCGTCAATGACGCTCCTTGCCACGATCAGGCGGGCGATGTCCGGCGTCAGCCGGAGTGAATTGGTTGCTCTCCCTGAAAGTCGCTACGAGGTGGAGACAGTTGCCACCAATCTGCCGCGGCCACGCACTATCCTATTGGGCAGAAATGCAACGGAGACGGACTTTAAGAGATTGCCTCTCGATCAATATGAGGTGATTCATCTCGCACTGCATGGGTATGCAGATTCCGAGTTCCCGGACAGGTCCGCGCTCGTCTTTGCGCCTGAGAATCCGCCCATCGACGACGGCCTTCTACAGGTGAGAGAGATACGGCAACTTCATCTCAATGCCGGCCTCGTCACGCTCTCAGCCTGTGATACCGGCGTTGGGCCGGTTGGCGAAGAAGGAGTCGCCGATATTGTGAACGCCTTCATTGAAGCTGGGGCGCAAAGTGTCGTCTCCACGCTGTGGGCAATCGACGACCAGGCCACGGCGAAACTGATGATCGACTTCTATGGGCAACTCGGGCAAGGCGCATCCAAGGCCGCTGCTCTGCGCCATGCCCAGATCGACATGCTGAAGTCTGGCGAGCCGCCATACTACTGGGCCGGGTTTGAGCTGGATGGCGAGCCCGGCGATAGCGTCTTCGGCCAGACTGCCGACCACCTCTTGCAAAGGAGCAGCCGATGACAACCGCCGCAGTTCCGGTGCCGGTTTCACCGATCCAACTCTCGGAAACGGACCAGCACGCCATTCTTGAAAACGCGCTCGCCGCGCTGCGCAAGCGGTTCTATGCGCCCGAAAAGCTGAATGCGGAATGGCAGGCGGCGGTGCACCGACACAGACCGATCATCGAATCCGCCGCCGACGCGGGTGCGTTTGAACAGGCCATGAGCGACCTGCTGGCGGAGTTACACACGTCGCACCTTGGATTCTTTCACCGGACTGCACGCCGGGCGTCGGCCCGCGCGGCGCTCAGCACAACGTACCTTGCGGACGAGACTCCGTATGGGAAACGCTGGATTTTTCAGGATGTCCACTCCGGTGGCGCCGCCGCCATCGCCGGTATTGAACCCGGAAACATCTTGCTCCGCGTCGGTGATGGGGAGATTGTTCCTCCTGAGCATCCAGTCTTTCCAATGGGAGAAGAGACCAACGTCGAGATCATCTCCAATGACAATACGCCACGAAATGTATCGGTCAATGTGGCCCACCCAAAGGGGAAAAAGCTGCACTTCATTGAGCCAACTCTGGTGGAGTCGCGTCGCCTGAACGACGACGTGGGCCACCTGAAGATAGCGATGTTTCCCGGCATGATTGGTGTTGTCGTCGCCAATCGCATTTCGGAAGCGGTAGAGAAACTCGGAAACATCCAGAAACTGATCATCGACCTTCGCGGGAACACTGGCGGTGGAATCGGCGCACTGCGCGTGATGAGTCTGCTGACGCCACAGAGCATTCCTGTAGGATTCTCCATCGAGCAACGGCGGTATAAAGGCAATCCGGAGGCCGACAAACTTGTCTTCCCACGATTCTCTCGAATTCCGCAGAACGCTAAGAAGCTATGGCTGCTTGGCTTGCGCTTTGTGCCTGCGATGATGGCGAAGAAGCCGATCGTGTTGGAAACCGAAGGATTAGGCTCTAAGCCCTTTCACGGTCGCATCGCGTTGCTCGTTGATCGCCACACCGCCAGCGCCGCTGAAATGATTG
>JAJXXG010000106.1 GCA_021781255.1 Acidobacteriota bacterium | reverse complement strand
GACCTCGACCGCATGATGCGGTTTCACGCCGAGCGCGACGCCCTGGCCACCCTTGCGGTTCAAGACCGGGAGACTTCGCGCTATCTACTTTTCGACGAGCATGACCAGCTTTGCGGCCGTCGCGCGGGCCGCCACGGAAGGAATGAATTGGTCAGGCCCACCCTTGAGGCGCAAGCGCTCGCGTTCTCCGGTATTCATGTGATTTCCCCTCGGCTCTTGGCGAAAATGAAAGAGGACGGCGCTTTTTCCATCATCACGACGTATCTGCGTCTCGCGACAGAGGAAGAAAAGATCGTCGCCTTTCACGCTGATCCATGCTACTGGCGCGACCTTGGTCGGCCGGAGAACGTAGCCCAAGCCGCGCAGGACATCGAGAACGGAACGTACTCGCTCACTTGACATCGCCGCCCCCCCCCCCGGACAAACCGCGAGCCGCATCGCGATTCGCCGCAGATTACTGGAGGAACAGGCTCACCGGAATTGCATCGCCCATTGCCTTGTACCCCGCCGGCGAGGGATGCAGATGGTCGCCGCAGTCGAAGGCTGGCAGAAGCTGATCTGGATGCTGCGGATCGCGCACAACAGCATCGAAGTCGATCACTGCATCGAAGTGTCCCGGCGCGCGAATCCACCTGTTCACTTCCTGCCGATCGGCCTCGCTCAGCGGGCCGGGATGATAATACGTCGAGCCGACATACGGCGTAATGGTGGCGCCATAGGCATGCAGCCCATGCGCATGTGCGCGCGCAACGATCTGCTCATAGGCCGCAAGCACGCGCTGCACCAGCGCCGCATGTTCCGCCGCCGGCACCTCGCCATTGCGCGCCAAGCCGCCCAGGTCGTTGACTCCCTCAAACACGATGAGCCACTTCACCCCGGCTGGCGCCAGCACATCGCGATCAAAGCGCGCCAGTACGTTAGGTCCCAGACCATCTGTCAGCAGATGATTCCCACCGATACCCTGGTTTGATACGCCGATATTGCGCGTGGCGGGCGAGGCCTGCAGCCGTTGCGCCAGCACATCCGTCCAGCGGTCGTTTCCATTTGTTGTGGCGCCGTGTCCATCGGTGATGGAGTCTCCGAGCGCAACCACGGATGCCGCTCCCGGCACTGCCTGCACGTCAATCTCCGCAATCTGATACCAGTGGTCCACCTGCTTCGGTTCCGTCAGATTCGCGGCACTGACAGCATCGCCGTGTACGAAATAGGATGTTGTTCGCGAGCCCGGATGCCCGGTCTCTCTCGCGGGCGGCGTGTCCAGATGGAACGTCACGGCAAGGTCCGACAAGGGCGTCACGGAATAGTCCACCGGGTCGGAAACAAACTCGGCTCCCGGCGGAATCGTCACCTCTGCCTTGCCCGCAAACGTCAGCGGACGGTCGCTTGCAGGATCAATTGCGGGCGACGCTGGCGAAAGTGGCCGCGCCACGTGGACCGATGTAAGGTGCAGCGCCTCGACGCCAAAGGCGTTGGACACATGCACCCGCAGAACCGGGCCGCCTGCTGACAGGTGGAAGATCTGTCGCACGGTCGCGTCGCGCAGGTCGTCTTCCGGCAACGCATTCTGCTGCTCGGGAATTTGCTGCGACGCTCCCCAACTGGCAATCCAGATTTGCGGCCTGGACGCCGCCGGCGCGGCTACCTGAGCCGCCGGGCAGTGCGCAACAAGAGCCACGCCGAGAGCCGTAACAAAAAATCGCGCCTGTGTCATGGTGGACGGTATACCATTGTCCCCTGAGTAAATCGCTTTTCAGAGGCGAAGCAAGCATATCATCACAGGAGCCAACCCATGCGACTCTCGCTCAATCCCTCTCTCGTGTTCATCTGCCTCGTCTGTGCCGCCGGTGCTTTCCCCGCCGCTGCGCAATCCTCTGCGCCACCGGCGCCGGTCACTTTCACCGCAGATCAGGATCACCAGAACATGATGGATCAGCTCGGCATCAAAGCACTGCGGCCGGGGCCGAGCGGAGACGAGAATGCACCGAACCACGCGAACTACGACGAGTCCCTGGCGAATCCATTTCCAAATCTTCCTGATCCGCTCACGATGATGGATGGCCAGAAGGTGACCACGCCCGCGATGTGGTGGCATAAGCGCCGACCGGAGATCGTCGAGATGTTCTCAAAGTATGTCTATGGCAGGGTTCCGAACAGCGTGCCGAAGGTTACCTGGACCGTGACCGCGGTTGATCGCGAAATGATCGGCTTCACGCCCGTTATCGCCAAGGATTTGATAGGGCAGGTCGATAACGCTGCCTATCCGGCCATCAGCGTCCGCATTCACATGACGCTGGTCACGCCGGCGCGCGCAAAAGGGCCCGTACCCGTGCTGATGATGTTTGGGCGTGCCGGATTTCCTAACCCCAACGAACCCTCCGGCGATGAACTGGAAAAAATCAACAAAGCGTGGAAGACGCTGCTCGCGCAGCAGGACCCGTCGCTGCAGGATGTGTTTGCGCAGCATCCTGCGTGGCAACCGGTCAAAGCCACTCCGTTCCAGTTCCCGCAGTTGAATGCCGATGGCGGACTGCCCAACACATGGCAACTGGTTGCGGACGGCTGGGGCTTTGTCCTGTTCGACCCTGCCAGCGTGCAGGCGGATAACGGCGCGGGAATTACGCGCGGCATCATTGGTCTGGTCAACAAAGGCCAGCCGCGCAAGCCGGAGGACTGGGGTGCGCTGCGTGCCTGGGCTTGGGGCGCGAGCCGCGGACTCGATTATCTTGAGACTGACTCAGCCGTTGACGCGAAACACGCTGGCATTGAAGGCGTGTCGCGCTATGGCAAGGCTGCGCTGATCACCATGGCCTTCGACCAGCGCTTCGCGATGGTCCTCGTCGGCTCATCCGGCAAAGGTGGAGCCACGTTGCTGCGGCGCAACTTCGGCGAAGCTGTGGAGAGTCTCACAGGTGGCGAATACTACTGGATGGCAGGCAACTTCATGAAGTACGGAGCCTCTCAGGCCACCTTCGGCAGCATGAACCCCGGCGACATTCCCGTCGATTCGAACGAACTCATCGCGCTCTGTGCGCCCCGGCTCACCTTTATCAGCTATGGCATCCCGGCCAAAGGCGATGCCAAATGGCTCGATCATGAAGGCAGCTTCATGGCCACAGTGGATGCAAGCCGCGTATACACGCTGCTGGGCGCAACGGGTCTCGGGATTGACGGCGACTATCGCTCGGCGAAGATGCCTCCAGTCAATCAGGGCCTTCTCGACGGGCAACTTGCGTGGCGTCAGGATGACGGCGGCCACACCGATGCGCCCAACATGAAGTACTTCATCCAATGGGCGGACAAGTTCATGGGGCATGCCCCGCCGCAGCAGTAGATGCATTTGCAGCCGCGCGATCATGAGCGTCCGGCCAATGCATGATGCTGTCCATCAATGATTCAGCCCGTCGAGGTCCATGTTGAGTTCAAGCACATTGACTCGCGGCTCTCCGAGCAGGCCGAACTGACGCGCAACCGTGTGCTTCCTGATCAGCTCGCGGACACGCTCCTGGTTTAACCCTCTGGCGCGGGCTACACGGCCAGCCTGATAGAACGCCGAATCGGGCGTGATGTCAGGGTCCAGCCCGGAGCCCGAGGCAGTGACAAGATCGATAGGCACGGGCTGACCGGGATTCTCTGCCTGCAATTTGTCGATATCGCCCTGGGTTCGATGAACGAAGCTCGCATTTGTCTGAGCCAGGTTGGAAGCGCCCGAACTGGAGGCGTCGTATCCGTTGCCTGCGGCAGAAGGCCGGGGATGAAAGTAGCGGCCGGAGCTGAAGCCCTGCGCGAGCAAATCCGAGCCAACCACCTGGCCGTTCTTCAGAATCAGGCTGCCGGCGGCCTTGCGCGGAAACAACATGCCTGCGACACCTGTGACAGCAAGCGGGTAACCGAAGCCAAACAGAACCGTGGTGAGAAGAGCGAACCGTAGCGATGTTTTCCAGACTGAATGCACAATCGTCTCCATGAACAATGCGGTGGCTGCAAGCTCACGCCAGGTGCAGCGCAACGAGGGCCAGGTCGATGGCCTTGATGCCAAAGAAGGGTGCGAGCACGCCGCCCGCTCCATACACAAGCAAATTGCGCCGCAGCAGGGCCGCAGCAGGCCGTGGCTCATACTTGACGCCTTTCAACGCCAGCGGGATCAGCGCAATGATGACGATGGCATTGAAGATGACCGCCGATAAGATGGCGGATTGCGGCGAGTGCAGATACATGATGTTGAGCGCGCTGAAAACCGGGAACGCACCGGCAAACATGGCGGGAATGATCGCAAAGTACTTTGCCACATCGTTGGCGATGGAGAACGTGGTCAAGGATCCGCGCGTCATCAGCAACTGCTTGCCTATCTCAACGATTTCAATCAGCTTGGTGGGATTTGAATCGAGATCGACCATGTTGCCGGCTTCTTTTGCCGCCTGTGTTCCGGAGTTCATGGCCACACCCACATCGGCCTGCGCCAGAGCGGGAGCATCGTTGGTTCCGTCGCCGGTCATGGCCACCAGTTTTCCCTTGGCCTGTTCGCGCTTGATCAGGTCCATCTTGTCCTTCGGTTTGGCTTCCGCAAGAAAATCATCCACACCGGCCTCGCGTGCAATCGCGGCAGCGGTGAGCGGGTTATCGCCTGTAATCATGATGGTGCGAATGCCCATGGCGCGCAGATGCGCCAGCCGTTCCTTCAGGCCGCCCTTCACGATGTCCTTCAGATAGATCACGCCGAGCGCCGTGGCGTTCTCCGCAACAATCAGCGGAGTCGCTCCCTCGCGTGCGATCTCCTCCACCCGTTCGCGCACACGCTTCGGCATCGCGGAGCCCTGCTCTTCAAGAAAGCGCGATATGGCATCGGCGGATCCCTTTCGAATGCGCACGCCGTGCAAATCCACTCCGCTCATGCGGGTTAGCGCGGTAAATGGCACAAACTCGGCATGAATGTCTTCCAGATTCCTTCCGCGCAGGCCGTAATGCTCCTTGGCGAGCACAACGATGGAGCGGCCCTCTGGCGTTTCATCGGAGAGCGAGGCAAGCTGCGCGGCGCCGGCGAGCCGTTCCGCGCTGATGCCGGGGGCTGGAAAGAATTCCGTTGCCTGGCGATTGCCCAGCGTAATCGTGCCGGTCTTGTCCAGAAGTAAAGTGCTCACGTCGCCCGCAGCTTCCACGGCGCGCCCGCTCATCGCCAGAACGTTGTACTGAACCAGGCGATCCATGCCTGCGATGCCAATTGCAGAGAGCAGCCCTCCGATGGTCGTGGGAATAAGGCAAACGAGCAGCGAGACCAGCACAAAGACGGTTTGCGGCGCTCGCGAGTAGATGGCAAAAGGTTGCAGCGTCACCACCGCCAGCAGGAACACAATGGTCAGCCCGGACAGCAGGATGCTCAGCGCAATCTCATTCGGCGTCTTCTGGCGCGTGGCGCCCTCGACAAGGGCAATCATGCGGTCGAGAAAGGTCTCTCCAGGATTGGATGTGAC